>JAHISL010000041.1 GCA_018818185.1 Patescibacteria group bacterium
CTTGTGTTTGGGTTTTGATGATAAGTTTTTGACTTGGGGATTATTGTCTCCGCTTAACCCTGGTTTAATTTATTTTCCAAGTATGGTTGAGTATGCAAGAAATAAAGGCTTTGAGTTGTCTCAACTAATTGACTTGGGCCAAAGTGTTTTGGCAGGAGTTTCATTGTGGTATCTAGGAAATAAATTATCGATGAGTAAAAAAAGAAAATATGATTTTAAAGTTAAGAACTTTTATATTTTAGTTTTGTGGTTTTTGGTAGTTTTGTTAATATTTTTGTTGGCGAATCTAACGGTTGAAAACAAAAGTGAATCTCGAGGGAATAACGTTGAAATTAGTTTATCTGAAACTAGTGGTAAAAAGTGGTCTTATGATGTTGAGCCGAATTTAAAGTATTTTGAAATTTCATTGAATAACCCAGGATTAAATTCTCAAGATAAGGGGAAACTTGTAGTTTTTGATGAAAATAATAATTCGTTTGTTAAGGAGTTTAGTGGTTTTAATGCCGAGGGTATGGGCTGGCTAAGGGTTGACGTGCCCGAAAATATGAGAAGATCAGAAAATATTACGATTGAAACAAAAGATATCGAAACTAAGGATGCTTTGCTTAAGCTATCGCTTGATGACAGAGATCGGTGGGCAATTAATTTTTACAATAAGAGTAAGCCATCATTAATTTTGGTGACTCAAAAACTACTTGCACTTTGGTGGTGGTGGATTGCTTTGGCGGGAGTTAGTGTTTTTTATTTTAGGGTAAAGGAAGACTAGTTTTAGAGTTATCAGTATATTTATTAGACTAATCAAGCGAATAACGGTGATGTTTTTTAGAAAAGAAACAAGGTTTGGTAGAAATGGAGTCCACCAGCCGTAATAGACGTTGAGGGAATGAGTTAAGGATAAAAGTATAAAATATCTAAGATATCTTTTATCAAATAGAGCCAACGTAATGAGAGGAATTAGTGCGGGAAAACCATATCGCTCGTGCATCCTAGTCATAAAACAAAAAGTTATCATTGTAATATTTACTAAGGACAACAATAAACGCTTGAGGGAGTATTCTTTGAATAGATTTTTTAATTCGTAAACATAGAAGGCAACACATAGGAGTAGAGAAAATAGACGGGCACTAAGAGAACCAATAAAAAGTGAAGCATCAAGTTTTGGTTCAAGGCCATATAGAAGGGCCCAAAAATTAAGAGCATTGGCGGTTACCTGGTCCATAATTCCTGGTAAAATTTTGATGGTCATAGTCTGGAAAAACCAAATGATGGGATTTATTTCAATTGGTGAAAAAGGAAAACAGGTGACATAGACCAAAACTAGGGAAAAAACAAATAATAGTAGGAATGTCTTAAAAGATATTTTGTTTTTGAGAAGAATAATCAGGTAAATAGGCCCCCAAATAATTAGTGATGGCTTGTAGAGAATAGAAATGAAAAGTAGTAAAACAGAAGAGTAGTATTTTTTTCTCCAAGCCTGATAAATAGCGAGTAGGGCAAGCAAGCTGACAATACTATCACCACTTCCCCAGACAGCACTGTTATAAATCAGAGGTGGATAAAGCGTCAAAACAAGGGCAAATATTTTGGCTTTGGCCGTATTAAGATATTTTGAAATAAACTTGTAGCCAAAATAGATAATGAGCATGTCGGCAATAATCATAGGTACTTTCAACAAGATTTGATTGCCATAGTCAAAATACCATTGCATCAGTTTTGATGGAAATACGGGGATTTTTATGTTTAAATACCAAAATATTTTGTACAAAAAAAGATATATCTGCCTAACGATAAGGTTATAATAAATGTTTATCATTGGCTGATCGGGACGACCATGACCGCCAAAGAACAACCAGTCGTAATAGCCTCTTAAACCAAATTCCTGGGCAAACTTACCCCACCAGTAGGTAGCGTTGACGTCACTGTGAATATTCCACGGAGAAGAAGCGAATCTAATAATTAGACCGACTAAAAAAAGTATCTTAATATTTGTTTTCTGATAGAATTTTTTCACTGTTTCAATATATACTATATTATATTGTTAAATAGAAAGAAAACATTACTGATATTTGGAATTTTATACCTTGTTTTTGTTGGAGTACTTTTTTTTGGTTTAAAATATCGTCTAAAAAATAAGTTTTCGGTCGAAGGTTTAAATAAGACGATCTCTGGTAAGTCAGTTTTTAGAGATACGACAACTGATTTGTGTAAGTATCAGATCTTAGGAGATCCTAAGGAGGAGGGAAATTACGTTAAAATTAATATTTTTTGCAGTAACGGTAAAAAGGCTGTTAGTACCGTGTCTTTATCGGCGATTGAAGACAGAACTGTTGGCGGATTTATGGCGGAATATGCCAGGATTGCTGGTTTTGAAATGACACTATTTAATGAGCAGAATTTTGTTTGTTATCTTGATGGAAAACTTTTGACAGATGAAATGATGAAGGATGATATTCGACCGACAAGCACTATTGATTGTACGGAAAATCCAAATAAATGAAAAATAATGCAATAAATATCTTTAAAGTTTTAACGTTTTTGGCAGTACTAGTATTGGCACTGATGGTTAGAAAAAAAAGTTATGCCGAAATTCCAATTCCAGGACAATCAGTTGACGAGTACAGTTACTCCTGGGTGGGTTTGTCACTTATTGAAAATGGAATGCCTGTTGGAATTTCTGGAATTGATGGGTACAAAAATTCTTTGCCTATGTATGTTAATGTTGATCGATTTTTTCAAACCGTGTCAACCGGTGAACCCTTGACGATTAATTATCCCTGGATGGATCATCCGCCGTTATTGGGCCTAATTACTGGTGGCTACGCTTATTTGTCCGGGGCAAGAGTTTTTGAAGATACAACGAGCTATATTATTCGTAAACCTATTATAATTATCGGTACAATTTCTGTGGCATTATTGGGAATATTTTGTTGGATTAATTTTGGATATTTTGCGGGAATGCTGGGCGTATTACTTTATGCTACAACTCCCCTAGTGGTTTTGAGTAGCAGAATGATTCAGGCTGAAAACGCGATTATACCTTGCCTTTTGGCTTGTATGATCTTTATGAGCCTTTATATAAAGAAAAAGAATGATTATTGGTTGTTGGCGGCGGCATTAATTTCTGGGATGGCGACTCTGTTTAAGTTGACTGGATTTGTGTGTCATCTATTCGTTTTGTTTGCCTTGTTGGGTAACTATAAAAAGATTAATAAATCATTTCTAAACGATTTTGGATTTTTTTTGATAGTAAGCTTACCGATAAGCTTTTTGTTTGTGGCTTATGGTTTGGTATACGGACTTGAAAACTTTATGAACATTTTGTTTTCTAACTATAATAGATTTTATGGAATTGGACCAAATTCTTTAATTGAGTTGATCAGAAATCAACGCTTGACCCAGCATAAGTTTTTACCCGAAGTTTCAATCATCAGTGGTTGGTTAGTTTTTTTGAGTTTGATAACAAAGGACGTAAAAGATATTGGAAATAAATTGGCAATATTTGGTGTGTTTTCCTATTTGATTGTTTATATATTTTTTGGAAGTCAGCCGTATGGTTGGTATACATTTCCCTTTTGGCCATTACTAATAATTTTGTTGAGCAAATTTTTGTCTGATGGAATTATGAGGGGCAAAAACTTTGTGGCTGTTTTCTTTTTTTCAACAATGATTTTGGGGGCAAATATTTCACAGATAATCAATGTGTTTGCGTTTCAAGCTTATGCTAATTGGTGGAGAATTGGAGTGTCGGCGACATTCTTTATTTTAGTTATAATGTCAATTTTGAAATTGAAAAGTAAATTGCTTTATAAAATTTTGTTGTTGGCTATGATGGCAGGAATAATCTATACAAACGTACAATATTTGAATAGTATTAATATTGATTTTTGGTGGAAGAATATATCCTAAGAAATATTACTTTTCTTTGATTTGAAAATATTTACGACAAATTGCGTAGAAGTTGACGAGACTAATTAGGGATATAATTCTGACTAAAAATAAGGAGTTGTCTTCGAAGAGCTCTTTGACCCAACCGACATCTCTTTGAAAATAGGCATAGAACAGATTAAGAAGCCAAAGAAGATTTTGTAAAATCATCAAATATCCGAAATTTTTAAATGAAAGAAACATCAATAATACAGAAGAGATAAAGGCTGGAAAAAAATACCGTTCAAGCATGCCAGTAACTAACAAAAATGTGCCTTGGGAGATAAAAAAGATAATAAAAAATAATTTAAGAGGTTGTTTGGTGTTGTTTTTCCCGAATAGATAGATTGAAAATATGTTTATGGCTATATAGGCAATAAGAGAAAGGCTGTTAAGCTCAAGGCCTAAAAGTCGGTAACTTCCAGGAGTTTTATCTAGTTCAAAAAATAGTGAATAAATATTAAAGGCGGAGTTTGAAGCCCTGGTAGTTCCTTTTGACGACGAAGTGATTCGATTGTTTATAATATTGTAAATTTGAGGTACAGGAGACGACGAGGCATTAATAAAGGGTTTAAAAGATAAAAATACAAAGCTTAAACACAGAAAAAATGGTACAAGAATATTTCTAATTTTTTTCTTGTCGTCTTTTAGGCTAAAAAGATAGAGGTAGGCAAAGAATGGAAAAAGAACTAGAGAGGTAGGTTTTATCAATAAACTAATTAGGAAAATCAGTGGTGAAAAAATCTTCCAGCTTTTATTTTTTAACAGTAGAAATGAAATATAGGCAAAAATGATCCCAATAACGTCGTTTTGACCCCACAGAGATGTCTCCATGAGACTGATTGGATTAAATAGCATGAAAATTAGCCCCAATAAGGCGATGTTAAAGTTTTTTAAATACTTTTTTATTAGAAAGAAGACAAAAAAGGCACTAAGAAAATCACCCAAGATTGCCCAAAGTCGTAACAATAAATATTCACCATATTTGTCAAAACACAAAATAACAGAAGAGGGTGGCAGTCGTGTCTGATTATGAAGCTCGGAAAGAAGGTAGCGGTTTTCATATAGATGTCGTGATGTCCAAAACCCCATCATCATTAGTGGAGGCTGGGTTGGCGGGGTATATGTCCAGGTAGGGAAAAAATATATATTTTCTAGACCTTCTTTATATATAGTTTGTGACCACTCGTAATGAACAAGCAAGTCACCTTTTGAGGTATTTTTTATCGGGTAGATCCTTATGGCAAAAGCAAGAATGACAACGAAGATGATAAAAAAAATTCGTTTTATTTTGAACTTATCTTTTGCCATTTCTGTCCAGTCCATGTTATTAAAAAAAGAAGATAATGCTTGATAATACCGTGGTAAATCTTGGAACTGGGGATCAGTCGTCGCCACTGATTTGAGGTATCGGCCAGCTTCTTGCCACTAGCACCATGACGATGAATAAAACGACAAGCAGGAAAATAGTATATTTTGTAGCCTAATTTTTTGACTTGTCGACAAAGCTCTAAATCTTCAAAGAACATAAAATAGCGCTTGTCCCAGCCACCAATTTTTTCAAAGAGTTGCCGGAGAATTAAAACTGCTCCACCTGAAACTGAGGAAACTTCGATAGGCTGATTGGTGTTTGGAACGTACTTTGAATATGCCTTTTGACCTAACCAGAACTCCTTGAAGGCATTGACAAGTGTTTGTGGGGGAAAGACAGAGCCCTGGTCTGTGAGATCAATGTTGAGGAACTTGGGGCCAATTAGGCCAATCTGAGAATGGTTGTTTATGTAATCAAGCATATCGACCAATTTGTTGTCGATGAGCTCCATATCTGAGTTTAAAAATAATAGATATTTGCCTTTGGCTTTTTTGGCGGCAACGTTATTACCTTTTCCAAAACCGAGATTGGCTTTGTTTTCAATGACAATTATGCCACCTTCTTTTTTGAGCCTGGTAACAGTGTCATCTTCTGAGCCGTTGTCGGCAACAATAATTTCATAATCAACACCCTTTAAATATTGCTTGATGGTTTTGACACATTTTAAGGTGATGTCGGCAGTGTTCCAGGTAACAATGATAAGGCTAAGTTGGATTGATCTCATTTCTGAAACATCTTTAATAGATCTCTGTCACTTCTTTCTTGGGTGCAGATTGGCGCGGGATATTTCTTTAACTGACGACGGGTGGCAAGAATAATTTTTAGATAATTAGGTCCAGAAAGAATTCTCAGGTGGGAAAAAATAAAGTTTTCAAAAAGTAATTTTTTGTCGGTAACATTTCTCAGGACTGAAATTAAATGATTTCTCTCTTTGACGTAAATTAAATGTTTTTTGGGAAACTTGGAAATAGTTGATTCGTGCTTGTGCTCAACGACTGATTTTGGTTCCCAAAGTAGGGTATAGCCAGATCGCCAAGCCCTAAGACCGAAGTCAAAGTCTTCAAAATAAAAAGGTTCGTAAACATGATCAAAACCACCTAGTTTTAGGAAATAATCCTTTCTAAGGATGGCAGAACCACCCGAGATCCAGGCTGAGATATGGGTCTTTTTGGATGTACCGGGTTCGAATTGCAAATAGCCATTCTTCCAAAAAAGCCTGGCATAGTTTTCATGGCCTAGTTCAGCAAAACCAACACCGATTACCTTTGGGTCTTTAAAGTGATGAAGGGAGTTTTTGATGTAATTCTTGTGGGGATCAATATCACTATTTAATAAAACAACATAGTCACCTTTTGATTTTCTGACGGCGTCATTGGTGTTTCGACCAAATCCTTGATTTTTTTTGTGGGCAATAATTTTAAATTTAGGATATTTCTTTTGGAGACTTCTGGCAAAAATAAGGCTATCGTCGGTGGACGCATCGTCAGCAAGAATTACTTCTAAGGCTTCAGGAGAAGTGGTAAGTACTTTCTCGAGATATTTTTTTAGTAAATTTATACCATTCCAGTTGGTAACGATAACAGATATTCTCATTTATTAATTAAACTAATTAACTTTTTTTCAAAAATTTGTTTTGAAAACAATTTTGAGGACTCTTGGGCATTTTTAGATAAAGTCAAAATATCTTGGGGGGTGGCAAAAAGAAGTTGAGTCTTTGCTACTAATTGATCAAGAGTCTGCCAAGTATAACCATTTTTACCGTCAGAAACAATTTCAGTTAATCCCCCCTTGGTAACAACAAGCGGAACAAGTCCAGAGGCCATGGCTTCGACAACGGTCATACCAAAATGTTCAGTTTGTTCGGGATGGACAAGCTCGTCTACACCAAAGCCTGCGGCGTGCCAATATATTTTAGCTCTAGAATAGACATCTTTTAGCTTTTCAAAATCGGGATTAATAATAAACTCAACTGGTAAGTCTTTGGCTAAATATTTTAGATGGCTAAGATAGTGATTTTTTTCGGGCGCTTCACGACTACCACCCATCAAAATAAGTTTCCAGGAGGAATTTGGATTATTTTTCATGAGTTTCTTGAAGGCTTCAATCAAAACATCCTGTTTTTTGGCATTTAAAATATTGTCAAAGCGGCCAACGGATAAAATATAGTCTTCTTTTTTACTTGACGGAGAAAATTTTTCAACATCAACCGGTGGATATAAAATTTGGACTTTGTCTTTGGAAAAATCATCAACAAATTTTGAGGTAAAGTTGGAATTGCAGATAACTTGAGCAATAGATTTTGATTTTATAAAGTTGCTTAACTTTTCAATTAAATTGTCTTTGTTGACAAAGGGAACTTGAACATGAAGAAAGTTTTTTTTGGCAAACAAAAAGGGTATGCTGCCATCACTTAGATAAAATATAAAATCGTATTGAGATAAAACTTTGAACTTTTGAATATTTTTTTTGATTCTTTGTATCGGATTAAGTATTGGATGTGGTTGACTGTGAATGGCCCTTAGATCGTCTTCTTCGATAAGATCGATTTTTTGAGGGACTAAACCAAAGATATCGGGAACAAAGGTAATGCCTTTTAGATCGAGATTGAAACGGTTTTCTGCCCTTGTGAGTAGATCTTGATTTCCAGACCAGAAAACGTCAACTTTATAGCCTTGTTTTTGGAGAATTTCCCCTACACTTAGGCAATATCGCTCACCTCCCCCGAGGGTGTCTAAGTATGGATCATAGATGGCGGCTTTGAAGCTCATATTCTTGTTTCTCCCACAGTCTAGCATAAATAATAAAGGTATCGAAGACTTCAAAGAGAACAGAAATCCAACCAACAACACCATCGCGCCACATCCCCTCCTTAATTAGTCTTTGCCAAAATTTGGTAAACATCATTCGGGGAAAACGCCACCAATAGACAGGGGGGTGCTTTGCCTCAAAAAGTGCCTGAGCTTCCATATCTGTCCAGACCAATGTTTTTTGAAGCATTGAGCTCAGGTCTCGATGGGTGTAATGAAGAAGATCGTTTTTTAGGTAGCCAAAATCCCCTTTTACAATTGGCTCTTCATGAAGATAGCCTTTGTACCCGGAAAATGATTTTTTGAAATATAGCCTTTTAACATAATCAGGATAGGAGCCACCATAACGAACTCTTTTACCTAGAAAATGATTGGCTCGGGGAATGACGTAATAGGTAAAATCTGTTTTTTGATTGATAGTTGTTAGGATTTCTTGCCTTAGTGTTGGTGTAATTCTTTCATCTGAGTCAAGATACAATAGCCAGTCACCGGTAGCATTTTTGTAGCCGAGATTGCGCCACTTACTAAAATTTCGATTGTACTCGTCTGTGGTCTCAACAATTTTTAGAGGTAATTTTAGCGATTTGGCAATGTTTTTAGTTTCGTCGGTAGAATTAGCAAGAACAAGAATAATTTCGTCGGCAAATGAGGCCGAAAGGAGGCAGTCTTTAATTACCTGAGCTTCATTACCAGCAAGGACGATGATACTTAACTTCATTTCCAACTACCTTTGCCAAAATGGCCGAGATAGAAATCTTTAATTGCAGTTTTACGCCATTCACTTCCGGTAAACAAAAATTTTATTGATTCTCGAAAAAGAGCAAATTTTGTTCGAAGGGAAGCATAGGAAAAACCAAAAAGCATCCGATTTCGAGAAATAAAATAATCTTGAAGTGAAGAACCTGGATTTGAGGAACCAGAGTTACAGTGCCAAATGACAGATTCGGGAACCAAGCGGAGTTCGTAACCAGCTTTTTTGGCACGAGTGGTTAGGTCAGCGTCTTCCATATACAAATAATATCTCTCATCAAAAAGTCCGATTTCTTTAAGAATTTTTGTTGAAACTAAAAAACAACAGCCACTAATAAAATCGATGTTAAGATCTACATTGTCGTATTGACCATGATCTACCTCATCAATAGCGATGTTTGTGCCGTAAATGTTTTTCCAATCCATGCGACTACCAACAGCCCAAATTACTTTTCCGATTTCATCCTTTGAATATCTATTCTTGTGGTACTCGAAGCCAGGGGCAAAATAAATTTTTGGCGTAAGAATAGAATTGGGAAATTTCTTTGAGGCGTCAAACAATTTTTGCAAAAAATCTGGAGCAACTAAGATATCATTGTTGGCGACCAAAAGGTAGTCAAATTTTTGTTTTATAGCTGCCTTTAGACCAAAATTATTCCCACCGGCATAGCCAAGATTTGAACCGGTATTTAAGATAGTTACCTTTTTGTTTTTGCCGTATTTTGCATTAAATTTTGCAATAGAATCATCGGGGGAACCATTATCTACAATAAAAATATGGTAGCTAAGCCCCCTATTCTTCGTCTTAAAGATTGACTCGACGGTGTCGATAGTAAGTTGAGGTTGCTTCCAGTTTAAAATGATTAGGGCAATTTTTGTCATCTTTAAAAATTTTTGGTCAAACGATCAAAAAATAATCTGATTTTGATAAGTGAGTTCTTGAAAATATTGTGGCAATATTCTTCGCGGAAATATTTTGAAAACCAATACGAATACTCATAGGTTGCTTCTTGAGAGGCGGAAACAAAAGAGTCTTTGGAGAGAACTTTTTCGGTGGCACCCTCAATCTCCCAAAGACGGATGTAAATAAGGGCAACAGCAAAGGCCTGGAGAACAGAAAAGGCTAAACCGTGGAAACCGTCTTTATATCCTTGGGCGGCAAAAAAACGACTGTTAAATTCTTGGATAGGTTTTAGGAGAAAATCACTGGTTTTAAGCTTGTATTGATCTTTGTGAAGCTCTTCTGCTTGGACGTCGCTATATCGAAGGGCCCGATTTACAAAATCAGCAATTGAGGCATAATTGTTGTGTCTGATGGCCAATTTTTCCGAATCAAGGAGATTAATTCCATTGCCTTTAGTAACAGGCTGGCTATGAATTTCTTTTTTCCAGTCAACATGACCTTTGCGAAAAAAACGAATGACATAATCTGGCCACCATTTGCTGTGTCGAAACCATTTTCCAAGAATTATATTTTTTCGGGGAACATGAACATAATCAACATCATTACGATGAGAGATTTTTCTTAGCTCGTTTTTTAGCGACTTGTTTAGATACTCGTCAGGGTCAAGGAGAATAATCCAGCGACCGGTAGCCTTTGAGAGAGCAAAATTTCTTGCTGGCTCAACGTATTTCATGGGACGATAGGAAAAGATTTTGGCGCCACTTTTCTTGGCAATTTCAACGCTGTTGTCAGTTGAGTGCATGTCGACAACAATTATTTCATCAGCGAAGTTTCTGAGAGAACGTAAACATTTTGATAAATTTTGGGCTTCGTTGCAAACGTTTATGACAGCAGAAATATTTGGACGTTGAGACATATGCTTTAGTTTATCACCTTTTGACTTGATAAATGATCACTTTGGAGTTTTCAAATACATTTTCCAGATACATTTGATCGGAAAATTCTGGTGTATTTTTGGCGTATTCTTTTGGTAAATATATATAATCAATTTGATTATTCACGAGAAAACCTCGATCAGAGAAAACATTTTCTTGAGAGAAAAATGCTTCGGAGGCAAGACGACGTGGTTGCCAATCGTAGCCTGAGTTTTCTAGATTCATTTCATCTTCAAAAAAGGTTATATGGTGGCTATAAGCGGCAACGTAGGAAGTGGTTTCGTAAGCATATATTGGCAAGGGGGTAATGTTTAAAGACTTTTTCAAATAAGGGTCGTAGGGAAAGGTTAGGACAGTTCCCTTGGGTTGTTGTTTTAGAAAATCAAGGGCGGCGCTTTCTTCTGTAGAAATAGCAGTTGGGGGTATTTTACCTATATAGCCGGGAAGTGAACCGATAAGAGGCATAAGACTGAAAAAAATAACAATATAGCTAAGGGTGCGATGCTTTGTTAAATAGAGAGAAAGAGGAATGTTTAGTAAAAATAGGGCATAGTACAAAAACTGAATAGTGTTCCAAGAAGTCCCCTTCTGAATAAAAAATAAAGGAATTATGCCGCAAGTGATAGCGGCAATAAAAATTGATTTATTATTTTTAACTTCAAAGATGGAAAGAAATCTCCAGGCGAAATTACCAAGATAGAAAATAGAAATGGTGGCAAGATAATAGGCAATCAAACGCGGGCCAATTTTGCCACTGGATTCAAGAGTATATCGTGCATTGGCCAATCTCGGGAGATAGAGCCGATCCGACGATTCGACCATGGAATTTATAAACCAGAACGGCTGGAAGTTAATCAGTGAAGAGGAGGCAGAGTTATACTGAAAAAATAGAAATACAGCGACAGTAAAGGAAAGTATAAGTGTTGTGAAATATTTTTTATGCTTTAAAACGTAAAAGAAGAAAATAGTAAATGCCGGTAATGCCGAATAAACTTTTATTATTGGTAAAAAGATGAGAGTAAAAAAGATGGAAATTTTAGAGGGGTTTTGCTGTTGTAAAAGATATATAAGAATTAGAAGAAGAAGAATAGAGAGCATAAATGGAGGATTTAATTGATTGCTGGGAGATTGCATTGCCCAAAAAAGAGATTCTCCACCAAAACTACCAGAACGAAACAAAGAGACAAGCCAGCCAAATGAATTTGAAATGGTATTTAGAAGCATAAGAATAAGGCCGGTAGAAAATTTGCCAGTTAGCTTATGGCCCAATTTAAAACTAAAAAAAAGAAATAGACTTGAACTCAGGAGGGGAAATATTTGAAAAAGCCAAATTGATGAATTGATAGTGGTAATTTTTGAGGCGTAGGCAATCAAAATGTCGAAAAATGGATGATAGTTTCTTAGAATTTCGCCCGAATATATTGGCATATTTATTTTAAAGGGGTTGGTGATGTGATTAATTAGACTCAGGTGCCAGATGCCATCGTGACCGTTTGGACCCCAAAAGCCAATTCCGTATGAATAGTTAAGACCACTCCTGATGACAGGAATTATTTGTATTGCCAAACAAAGAGTAAAAAATAAGTAGAAAATTATTTTTTGATGTTTTGTAATTGTTGGTAAAACCATTGCAATTCTTGTCGGTTGAACACAAATTGATAAAGAGAATATATTAGAACAGCGGTGGGAATTTTTATTAGTAAGGATGCTAGAGGGGTAAGGTTAAGGGCAGATAAGGGAAAAAGAAGAGAGAGCATTAGAATTGAAGCAACTAATGGATGGGCGATGTTCTTTAAAATATTGACTTGAAAATATTTTTTGGCAAGGTGCCAGACAACAAAGGAAGAAAGGCCAACGACCAAGGCGGCCACAGCGGTACCAATGTAGCCAAATTTTATGCTTAGGATGGGAAAAAATATCCAGGTTAACACTGTCCACATCACCATTAGCTTGGTGGTGGTCTTTATTTTCCCGGTGGCGTTAAATGCGTTGGTGATTGGAGTAGTGACCGCGGCAATGGCGTAAGAAGCGGCGTAAAAATATAGAGGAACAATGGCAGGCATCCATTTTCCGTATTTCGGAATTAGATTAACTAGATCGGGAGCAATTAGACAAATTCCGACAAGACTGGGAAAGACGATAAATGAGATAAAGAAGGTACTTTTTTCGAGTGATTTTTTAAGAAACTCTTTTTCGTCTTGAAGTCGAGAAAAGGTGGGAAAGGTGACTCTCATAATAGCATCCATAAAACTTAGAGGGATACGCGGTCCTTTTTGGGCCCAGGATAGTAGCCCAAATGATTCGCGACCCAAAATACCAGCAACAAGAAGATTGGAAAAACGATCCTTGGCCATGGCGATGAGAGAATTTAACTGAAAGGGAATACCAAAGGAAAATAGTTTTTTGGCAGTTTTTTTGGAAAAGGCGAAACCAATTGGCCAAGAGGAAAAGCGGTAGATAAGAATTAGACCAACAGTACTTTTTAGAAAGGTGGCAATGGCGTAGGAATAGGTGCCAAAACCTAAAAAGGCGAAAAGAACGGCAATCAAATAAAATAAGGTGTTTTCAATAATGTCAATTGTCGAAATCAGCTTGAAATTTAGGTGACGTTCGAGCTGAACTGAGGGGATGGTTTTTAGCGAAGCAATGGCGAAAGAGTAACAAAGGGAGAGCATGATCCAAAGCTCGCGAGGGCCATAGCCTTTGGCAGTACTAAGTCGAGGATAAATAATAGAGACGACCACCAGACAAGAAAAAACAAGAATTTGTTGAATGGTAAAGGTGGTTCTAAGGGATGTTTTGCTGGGTTCTTTTTTTTGTTGAATCAGGGCTGAGGCAAGGCCGACGTCAGAAAAATACCCTAATATACCAATTGATTCGGCTACGATAGCAAAAAGACCGACGTCGCCGGTACCAAGAAGAATGGTCAGCAGAAAAAACCCTAGAGTAGAAATTCCCTGAATTCCAAAGTTTCTAAGGGTTAAAAATAGAACATTGTGGGTGGTTTGGCTCTTGATGTGGTTTATTTCTTTCGCTTCCATATTTGTCTTGAGAAATAAACAATGGTCAGAATCCAGGCAAGAAGGGAAAGATTGTTTCCAAATTTCCTAATTGGAGTGTCGGTAAATTTTAAGTAAATTTGATGTTGACCTGGATCTAATTTGATGACAATTCGGCCTAGCTCTGGTTCGACATCGTAACTAATTGGCACAAGATTGTCGGTAATTTCAAAGTTTGGAAAATAAAGGCTTGATAAGGTAAAACTGGCAAAAGATTCATTTTTTAGATTAAACAACCACCAGTCAGTCCCCTTTTGATAATTCTGCAAGACATACTCGGTATCAGATGGATCAACAACATCAACAATTTCTTGGGCTTTTGTTTTTGCGGCGGTGGAGGCGGTTTTGGGAAGGTAGTCGTAAATCCCAGAAGTTATCTGATTGTTCCAGGCAAGCCCAGAAAATTTTTGTTCATCGGTAATGGGGCCAAAGGTAACAGGAAAAAAGAATTTATAATTTAGGGCAACAAGAAAAAATAAGATAATTGAGACAATTATTAGCCTAATCTTGGGGAATATAGTTTTTAAAACAATTGGTAAAAAGGCAATTGAAAGAGAAAATAGAAAAAGACTGTGATTTAAAAAACGCCAGGGAAATTGAATTTTTTGAATCGGGGAAAGGATAAGCCAAAGAAAGGAAGACCTTTCATGAGCCATAAAGGTGGCGAAAAAGGCCAGAAAAATTATTATTAGAGGAAGAAGTGATTTTTTATAATCCCTGTTTCTTATGAGCTGGTATATATAAAACAAAGCTATCAGAAGCGGAACAGCATAGTGAAAAAAGCCAATTCCAAAGGACATGCCGTCATAAACACCCCAAACAGAGGGACCATCACCCCAGAAATTGTTAAAAAATAGTTGAACAAAGCTAATAAAATGGACGGAGTAATGATAATAGTTTTGAAACATAGTTTCGATCTGAACTAGCTTTGATTCAAACAAGACAGGAAGCGTGAAAAAAGCCGCTAATGATAGGGCAAAAACTCCTGAAAGAACTAGATTTAAAACCGGTTTTAATGAATAGGGACGGTGATAATTTTTAAGATACCAATATAGACACCAGGGGGCAAAGAATAGAACAAAGGTCATGGCCATGGGGTTGTGAGAGAGTAAAAGTCCAGACCATGAGAGCGAGAGAAAAAGCAGAGAACTTGTGGAGGGCTTTTTCAAATATTTTTGACTGAAATAAAAAATAAGAGGAAAAAACAGACTTGCCCAGGCTTCGTTCATGGCACCACGAACGTAGATATTTACTGCGTGATACGGGGCATAAGTATAAAATAAAGCCGCAGCCAAACCACCAAGATTGGAGGTAAGAGATGAGGCTAGAAGGTACATGGCAAAGGCAGATGAAATAATTAAGACGATGGAGGTAAGCTTGACGGTTGAAATGAAGGAAAAGCCCAATAGGCGAAAAGCTTGACCAACAATGTAGGGTAATGGAGGGTAAAAATTGAACAAGGGGTAGCCGTAAGAGTAGCCAAGATCAGGTGTCCAGCGACAAGGGATCTGCCCGTCGTATAGGCATTTTTCAATCTCTAGTTGACGAATCATTTGCATGTCGTCGTGCATGTTCCAATAAAGGCCAGGTTTGAGTAAAAAGGTAAATGTTGGGACGATTAAAACAAGCAACAAGATCGGCCAAAAAAATCGATTTTTAATTAACTTGGCTAGCATTCTTTTATTTTACTATAGAATGCCTTTCTATTTCTCGAGGCGATAAAAAATAACATTATCATTAATTATTTGTTGTTGAGCTATCTTGAATGGTTTGAAGGTGCTAACTTCCCAAACTGTTTCGTTTTCAGGAGAGGAATTGGATGAAGCAACTAAAAATAGAGTTTTGGCTTGGGGATAGGATTCGACATCCATGGGCAAGCAATGCCTTTGGGAAAGTAGATATCTTAGGTTGTAGGCCCTAGTGTCGCCTTGATTGGTGACGGCAATGTTATAACTCTCTGGACAGGTGCTGGCTATTTGTTTTGCTATCTCATTTTGCTCGGGATAACTTAGCTCAAGGGCTTGTTTGGTGACAGCCGATTCTTTGAAGAATAAAAAAAACAAAAGTAATAGATAGACAGGAAAATTTATTTTTTGACTGATTTTAATAAAAAAATAGATGGTGAAAATTAGTAAAGAAAAAATAAAATAATGGGGAGTTGTCTGGAATGAATTGGAGGAACTCGTTAAGACCAGAAATATAGTTTTTAGGTTATAAAATTGATGACGTAATTCAAAAATTAGAAATGGAAAATTGGCGATTAAAAATAAGACTACTGAAAAGATAATGGTCTTTAGATTAAGTTGTTTATTTTTTACACGAAAATATAAATATGGCAAAAGCCAGAAGATGGCAGAATAATGAAAGCTAAAGGCCAGACCCCAAGCGAATGCTGAAATATAGGGATTTTTTCTGAAAACTAAAAATATAATCGAAAGAGGGATTAAAAAGTGGGGGTTCCAAAAGAAAAAGGAGTGATAAATTAAATAAGGGGAAAATGAAATTAGAATCGATGAAATAATAGCGGTAAAATGGCCATAATGTTTATAGAGAAAGTTGACGAAAACTAAATAGAAAAATAGTTCAATTATTATTAGGGCAATAGTGATACTTAAGGGTGACCAACTTAAAAAACTGCCTAAAATCGCTAAGACATAATAATAGATAGCTCCAGTAAAAAATTGACGACCGTTAACGCTTATAGAAGATGAAGGTCCAATAAATTTTGGTTGGCGAGAGTCGACCATCTCTTTTACTTCTATTAACTGAAAGCCTTGGTCGTATCTAAACTGAATATTTTCTGTAATGTTTTTTAGACGAGGAAAGAGATATATGAAGACAAAGATAATAGAAAAAAATATAGGTAAATATTTTTTCATAGACGATAGAGAAGCAGACTATCCCCATCTGGTTTGGGAGTGGTGGAGATCAAGGTCAGGGTGGAAGTATCAGCTGTAGTTAACTTGAGACGAGAGGCATTAAAAAGTAGATATACTTCGTCACCGTGATTTTTTGCGTCAATTAATTTCTCAGGTATTGTTTCAATATTGATGCCAACACCAAATACCGTTAGCTGGGGAATATTGTTGGTGTAGATCTGAAGTCCATCGGGAAGTGTCCCAAATGAACCCTCGGTGCCAACGATGACATTGGCCTCTTTTGAGCGAGAGATTAGGTACTGAGAAGTTTCTTTAATCCCCCAGCCCGAGGTCCAGTCTGTGATATAGCCTGTTTCTGTTGAGGGTAATTTTAGGTTGTAGGGATGATAGGATATTTGAAAAATTCGGTAGATGTTTAGAGAGAAAATGAGGATAAGCAGTAGGTAATAATTTTTAGAAAATAATGGTTTTAGGAAGTAACTTGAACAAAGAATGAGAGGTGGGAGAGTAAATAGAATATAACGAGCGGTAAAGACCTTGGCCAGGGCGGCATTGGCAATTAGAGGCAGAATAAACCAGGCAAAATAAACTATAAATAGGCGATCAAATTTTATTTTTTTTCGCAAAAAAAAGTAAATAAATGGAGATAAAAGAAAGGGCAGAGAAAGATAATAGGAGTAAAGACGAAAAACATCCTTTAGGTGAGGAACTAAGGGGTCAAGCGGGTGCTTTAGGATTTCGGACAATGACCAAATATAGTCTTTATTTCGAATAGCAATCTGGCCAAACTGGGGACCAAGACGAAGAAGGTTGTAAATAATGAAGGCAATTAGAGCCGACAATAAGGGAAAATATATTTTCTTTATGTTTTTTGGATTGATAAAAAGAAAGGTGGCTAGACTGAGAACCAGAAAATATATGGCGGGAGATTTTGTAATCCAAGCGAGGCCTAGAACAAATCCCAAGATCATACTTAGATCTAGGCGTGGTTTTTTGGCTAACTTGAGGGATAGGTAAAGGGATAATAAGCCAAAGAATGAAAGTAAATTATCAGCGGTGGCCAAACGGTCAAAAAAGAAGGTAAAGGGTAAAAAAATATATACAATAGAGGGGAGAAGAGATGAGGTTAAAAGAAATAAGGTAATAATAGTACCCAAACCGGCAAAGACGGAAATCAGACGACCGGCGACGAGAGGAGAAAAAAACTTTAGATTAAGAGCTGTTAGCCACATAAATAGAGGCTGTTTACCATCAGTTAGGGGAAGAAATCTGAGAGTGTCGACACTTTTAATTATCTGGGACCAACGAAGATAGATTGCCTCGTCACCAAAAACAGGCAAGGATTCTAAATTTAGGGTTCGGAAGATAAGATAAACAGAACAAATTATAGCCAAACTAATGACAGTTTTAAGATTTTTGTTCATAAAGACCCTTAAGATTATTGGTAAAAACACGCCAAACCTCTTGTGCCATTCGTTTTGATTCAATCAAATACTTGGCATTAGCGTCCCCTTTGGTAACACTGGTGTCTTCATCTTGCCATAAAACTGGGACCTCTTTTATCTTGCAACCCATTTTACCGGCGATAAAAAGCATTTCCACATCGTAAGCAGAAACACGCCAACCCTGGCCACTTTGAATATTTTTGATGACATTTAGACAGGGGAAGATTTCTTTGGCTAAATCTGTTTTCATGGACTTGAAACCACATTGAGTGTCATCAATAGGGCTTTGTAGGAGAATTTTGCGAAATAGGGAAAATACCTTTGAACCTAAAAGACGGATAAAATTGAAGCCAGTTCGATCTTGACCACGAGAACCAATGACAATGTCGTAGTCTTTGTCATAAAAAGGGAGAAGTTTTTTAATCTCTGAAATGGGGGTAGATTGATCCATGTCGGTAAAGAGGACGATAGGATACTTTGCTTTTTGGAGTCCACCCCAGATAGCCCCAGGCTTGCCACCTTTTGGAAGATCAAGAATTTTAAATTTCGGGTGTGTTTTGGCAAATTTTTTGACCAAGGAAAGACTGTTGTCAGTTGATTTATCGTTGCAGATTAAAACCTCATATTCGAACCTTGCCTGAGAAAGAAAATTAGCGACTTCGTCGAGGACTCCTCTTTTCAAATTATTTTCTTCGTTATAGCAAGGAATGATGATGCTGACTGCGTTCATAGTCTAAATTATACGTGCTATTATCATTTTATGAAAGAAGGTTTTAAAAAATATTTTTTTGCGTTGTTATTTGTCGTAATTTTAGGTATTTTTTTTAGGACTTATAATTTTGAAAGAGGTTTTTCCTTTGCTCAAGATCAAGACTTATATTCCTTGATTGCCAAAGACATTGTAGTGGACAGGCATATGAGATTGGTTGGACAGATGACGAGTGTTGACGGAGTGTTTATTGGCTCGATGTATTACTACCTGATGGCAATTACATATTCTTTTTTTAATATGAACCCAATGAGCGCAATATTGCCATTGACTTTAATTGGAATTTTTAACATTTTAAGTATTTTTTGGATATCTAAAAGATTTTATGGAAAAAAAGTGGCTTTGATTGCGGCGACAATAAGTTCTATTTCTTTTGGAATGGCCTATTACGAAAGGTGGTCAGTACCAACTCAACCGACAATTAGCTGGTGCCTGTGGTTTATGTTTGTAGTTTTGGAGTTTTGTCGTGGAAGATTAAAACATTTGTGGCTTTATGCAGTTTTAGTTGCTTTGACCTGGCAGGTACACATAGCCTTATTGCCAATATTGCCAATTCCGATAGTCTCCTATTTTTTGTCAAAGGGAAGGCTTCGAGAAAAAATTAAGAAGGTATCGCCAAAGAATATATTTCTGGCATTGGGAATATTTTTTCTAGTAAGTTCACCATTTTGGATTTTCGAGATTAAACATAATTTTTCCCAGATTAGAAGCGTGGTGGCCGCAACAACAAGGGGTGGTTATGAGGGGCCCGTAGGAATGCAAAAATTTTATAAAGTACTAGATGCTTCTGGAAGAGAAATCCAACAGAGACTACTTTTTGGCTGGAAAGTTGTTTTGGTAAATTGGGTCTGGTTGTTGATACCGATGATGATTGTATTTTTGGGAGTAAAGAAAAAACTTTTGCTGACGGAAATTATAAGTTTTTGTCTATGGTTTTTTTTGATAATGTTGGCACAATTTACTTCAAAAAGTGTGGTGTCGGAATATTATTTTACAAATATGTTGCCGATTTTGATTGTTTTGTTTAGCCTATCTTTGTGGTTTTTAAGAAAGGAACTATTATATATCTTAGGATTGGGGTACTTTTTAATTAACTTGGGCTGGCTATTAACTAGGAGCGACATTTACGATAGTTATTTTTATCGAATGAGGATAGTTGAAGACATAAAGGCTGATATTTTGGAAAACAGTTATCCCTGTATCGCTATTAACTATATTGCGGATCCGGGATTCGGGGTCGGGTTTAGGTATTTGATGTGGTATTCGGGGATAAGAGTGATTAAGGCAAGCGACAAGGTTCCAGTGTACGATATTGTAATTCCCTGGCAAGTTAGTGGAGATGAGATTGACTTAAGGGAAGGTTGCTTTGGACTGATAAAGCCAAAGAATAAAATTTTGGTTGATCCGGCAGTATGCCAAGATATTAGATACAAGCTTGACCCGTTGCTGGGATATACAGAATAAACTATTGTTTACGTAATATCTGCTGAACTCGAACTCCACCAAAGAATTCTTCATGGATTAACTCATCTTGTTTATATTTATCAAACCAATTTTGTAGTCTCTCTGGGTGGGGAGGATCAACTTCGTAGACAATATAAAGATTTGAATTACGCTCCTCAATAAACTGAGGACAAAGCCCCTTTGATTGCCGCCACTGAAATAGATACTCATAGGCGTGGGCGATAACGGGGGGAACGTAAACATCATAGTTACCTGGAGTTTCGGAATTCATTTTACAGGCAAAGTCTACCGCTTGAATTTCATTGCCGTAAACTACGGTTTCGGGTCCATCGATTCCTGCAGATAAATAATTTCTTAACGGAATATAAGTTCCCTTAAAAAAATAGATGACAGTGGGAATGATAAGGAGTAAATAGAAAAATAGTTTTTTGGGAAGAGAGATAATAATGGAAAACAAGATTATAAAGGCCGGAAAAAAACCAGTTAGATAATAATCATATAAATTACCGTAATTACCAACGAAAAATAATAACAACAACAGAGGAATAAATAACCATAGAAGTTGAAGTCTAATTAAAATATTGTTTCTATGTTTCCAGACTAAAAATAAAATACCAACTAAAAATATGATTAAAAACAGCAGAGAAAACTGAGTTACATTGGTATCGAGTTTTGAAAAGAAATTTTGATAATAAGCAATGAGACGAGTTTCAAGAAAATTAATAGTGGGAATTGCCCATGATTTTCCAGTATCTGAATTTACTCGCCCAGTCAGAAAGGCAATGAAGTTTTTACTAATTAAGAAATTGTTTTTAATTTCAAAGGCTAGTTGAGGTAAAAGCAAGACTAAAAAGGCTAATACACTCTTTAGCCAAATTAAGAACTTTATTTTTTTTATTTGAGAAAAATTTAAAATAAAAAATATTAAAATAGTCGGAAAGAAAAAGATGGCTGAAGCGGCTTCAAGCTGAAGTGATAGCCCCAATATTAGCGCAATCCATGGTAATAAATAATATTTTTTATCTTTAAAAACCTTTATTAAAAAGATCATTAGAAGTAAAACAAAGAATGGGAGGGGTGATGGGTTGCTGAACCAACGACTGGAACGAATCAAATAATGACTGAAGGCCCAGATAAATGAAGCTACGTAAGCCGTATTTGTTCGCCAATAAGTTTTTAATAGATAAAAAATAAGTGGGATGGTCAAACTTTCGAGAAAGGTGATAAAATAACTGGCAATTACCGGATTTCCTTGGCCAAAAAAATAACCCGGGGTAATTAAATAAAACCAAAAAGGTCCTAAGTATAGTCCGTTTATACCAGTGGTTGGCCCAATAGCAGGAAAGTTTTTTAGAGCAACAATATCCATTGCCATTTTGGCATCGCGACCTTGATCGTAATAAAAAGGCAGTAAGGCAGATTGACGATAACAGCGAAGAAATAAGCCAATTGCCCAGATAATAAAAATTGGAAGAGTCTTTATGACAGTGGTTTTGGTAATCATTCTTGTCCGGTTGGGTTGTGAACTAGTTTAAATATTTTTATGCCCTCAATTTCTGTTTCACTTTCTATTTTTGCCCAACCAAAGGCGGCAACTGACCACTCGGGATTGTTGATCGGATTACATTCTATCTGAAAAGGAACGCAGACAACATATAATTGCTCGGTAACTTTATCATTTAGTTCGAAATAATTTTTGTCTTCAGAAAGATAATAGGAAAAAGCATAGCCCATTTTGGAAAGAAGGGCATAGTTGAATGGTTGGTCCTGGGAATCGTTGATAATATATTGACTAATACGAATTGTAGTATCGAGCTGTTTGTTTGGGGCCCAGCGGAATGGATTTTGGAGAAGAGAGAAAGTAGTAAGGAGGATGAGCAGTAAAATAGTTAGCAGTTTTGGAATTTTACTTAGGAAATAGCCCATCAGAATAAACACAACCGGAAAGAGAAAGCCAAAGTAATGAGAGTAGATATGCTGCTTATAGAGCCCAAGACCAACAAGACCAATCAAATACCATAAAACAGAGTAGATTAGTTTTTGATTTCGGTGTTTTATAAGTAAATAAATTATGCCTATAAATAGGATAATTGAGACGATAATACCAAAGGCAGGATCCTTTCCAGCGAGTAAATCCGTATTTATTTGATTAAAGAGACGAGGAATAATTGGTAGAGCTTTGTAAACTTTCAAATTAATAGTACCCCCGGTACTATTTTCACGCTGGGTAAAAAAGGTAATAAGGGCACCAATGTTTTGACCTTGATGTTTGATATCGAATAATATTTGAGGGATTAAAGAGGCAATAAAGAGAAAAGTAGCTAATATTGTGGGTTTAATCGATGATTTTGAGTAATCTTTTAACCAGATTATAAAGGCAAGAGGCAAAAGAATTAGAGCAAGGTAATGTGAGTTGAGACACATGGCAAAGGCAATTGAAGCCCAAAGATAACGTTTTTCGGTCATTAGATAGATAAAAAGAAGGGCAAAGAGAGGCATGATATTTGGATTCCAGGAAAAATTTGAGTATTTGATAGCGACAGGAGAAATAGAGTATAAAAATGCCGATATATAGGCAGTATTTTTGTTAAACCATTTGTTTGAAACGAAGTAGATAAGATAGGTTGTTAAAACTGAAAGCAGGGCAATAAATATTGCCGGCCCAACAGGACTGTAATTGGCCAACAAAAGAAAGGGAGCGACTAAATAGTAATAAAAGGGGCCAAGGTACATGTTGCCGATACTGGTTTGAGGGCCAATAAAGAAGAGATTGCCGTTTTTGAGAAAATCACGAATAATTTCTACGTCTCGACCCTGGTCTCCCAAAAATTCCATGTAAGCGGGAATTCGATAAAGACGAAGGAAGGCAGAAACTAGAAGGATTGAAATAAGTAGCCAGTTTTTAACAATGATTTTTTTAAGCATGGGGAAAATTGATCTTGAACCAAAGCTTAAAGAGATCGGAAAAGCTTTTTATAATCACCTTAAGATCGCGTCCAGTAGCTTGCCCCTCTACTCGAGGATAGTGGTGAACTCCAATTTCGGTAATTTTAAAGCCAGCCTTTTTAGATTTAATCAAAAATTCACTACTAATGAAGGCTCCGCGTTCAGC
>JAHISL010000042.1 GCA_018818185.1 Patescibacteria group bacterium
CACCAAAATAACCATCAAGAATAGTCGTGATATCGATGTTAATAATGTCCCCTTCTTTTAGGATTTCTTTATTTGAGGGAATACCATGACAAACAACACTGTTGATTGAAGTACAAATACTTTTGGGAAAACCTCCGTAATCTAGAGGGGCAGGAATGGCGTGGTGAGCAATAATATAATCGTGAGCCTTTTTGTTTAGAAATTCGGTTGAAACACCCGGCTTAACAAAAGAGCCGGTGTACTTGAGGGTGGCGGCGGCAAGTTTTGACGAGGCGCGAATACCTTTAATTTGTTCAGGAGTCTTAATTAAAATCACAAGCAATTATAGCGCAGATTTAATTAACTCTAAATTCAAAATTATTTTGAGTGGCTTTAATAATATTTTCTTGCCAAATTTTTATGTTTCGATTTAGAGATTCTTTGGTGTTCCAAGCCTGTTCTGGTCCTGCCCAAACATTACCTTCGTGATTCAACATTTCTTTATTGGGGGTTTCGAAGGCATAACCGTAAATTTTATTTTCTTTAACTAGCTGTAAAAGCAAATCGTGATTGTAAATTTTATGAACGATACTGACAAAAATTGCGGTATTTTTCATTGATCTTAACATTTCGTCGGTAATATAATTTTTGGTTTCCTCGTTTTGGGCCAAGCAAGGAAAGATCAAATCGGCATTATTAAATAAATCAAATAACTCAACCTTTTGGTATTGACTGTCGGTTGAATTTTTTGACCAATAAATTACCTCCATACCCATGCCCTGACAGACTTTGGCGATACGAGAACCTATGTCACCAAGACCAACAACTCCAACTGTTTTACCTCTTAGTTCCATACCTTGATGTTCGGAAAAATCTCCGAGCCAATTATTCTTTATGATTAGGGGAAGTTTTCGAGCTACATTCATAGCCATCATAACTGCCCATTCGACAACAGAATCGGTAGAATAATTTCTGATATTAACCACTGGAATATTTTTTGACTTCAAATATTCAGTGTCTACCCAACTAAAAGAGGTTGATTGGATACACAATGCTTTAATTCCATTTATTTTTTCCAATTCTTCTTTTGGCAAATTCCAGGCACAAAAATCTGGGTCAAGAGCAATAATTTTGTCAGTAGAATCGGTTATAGATTCTACTTCAGAAATTGGTTTAATGGTTTCATCGACGATAACTTCACCGATACTTTTTAAATTTTGAACTGTGTCAATGTCAAACATTTTTGATACAACTGGGGAAAGAAGATATATTTTCATAAATTTTCTAATTGATAATCGGTCTTAAACTGAGTGTAGTTTTGAGCGTGGTTGATTTGAAGAGTGGGATCTTTATGGTTTGAATTTTCAAAAATTTCTTTGCCAATAATGTCAATACTTGCCTGATCGATGGCAACCGGATTGTCGGAAAAGAGTACTCCCCTGTCTGGGGCTAAAATCGGACCTGAATCTGCCTCACAATCGCAAGATTTGGTAATATTTTGAATTAGGTTTATGTAAAAACTGTTTTTGGGTAAGTTGTTGATACAAGCAGCGGCACCCTGGGCCAATAAGTCGTCGAAAATGGCAGTATTTGGTTTGAGTGAGTGAGTGGGACAATTTATCTCACAAATTGAACAACCATAACACTTTTCTAAATTTACCTGGGCCTTGCTATCAATAATTTCTATGGCGTTGGCGGGACAAAGACGAACACAGGTTCCGCAACCAGTACAGGTGGAAGAGGTTAAAACGGGCTGACATAGATGGTGAATATCGTGCTTGGTTTTTTTCATAAGGCCACCCATGCCAAAATTCTTGATGGCACCGCCAAAACCAGCACACTCATGACCTTTGACATGAGAGATAACTAAGAGATTTTTGGCCTCGAGCAACTCTTGACAAACTTGAGCTGTAAAATCTTTGGTTTTTACTTCAACAAAATGATCAGAAATTATAAATGGGGCAAGCTTGTCGTAGCCACGATCACGGACAACTTGCTCATATCCGACAACTGTACTTCGAGGAGAGGAGTAAGCAACGGGAGTATCGACAAGGGTTGGGCGAAGATTGAGTGATTTAAGGGCGTTAATTATTGGTTCGACATCTTTGGGAAAAAGAGCAGTATTGTTTCCTGGTTCACCAAAATGGATTTTAACTAAAATATCCTGATTTTGGGGATAATATGATTTGAATATGTCTCGACAGATGCTTTCAAATTTTGTTTTATCCTGGAGATACTTAACTGTGGACATGTTTTTATAAAGAGATTGAAACAAATAATGAATCGTCAATTTGAGCAACCCGGGTGACCGCTTCAGAGTCAGCTACCGATTTTTGATTGAAAGAA
>JAHISL010000043.1 GCA_018818185.1 Patescibacteria group bacterium
ACATAAAACACAAAATGTGGAGCTAAGATTGAATTTTTGCTTAAGTTGTATTCAAGTTTCTCTGACTTTGCATTTTCATATTCTTCGCTCGTAATATATTTCAACTCTTCCATTCTTTTCAAAACCAATTCCTGCCTTCTCTTGGCCGCGTCCGGATGGGCAAATGGGGAGTAATTAGTTGGGGAACCTGGTAAACCTGCGATTAAAGCCGCCTCCGCTAAATCCAAGCTTTTAACTTCCTTATCAAAAATTCCTCTAGCTGCTGATTCAACTCCCCACATTGTTCCTCCATAAGGAGTCTGATTGAGGTACATCTCCAAGATCTCATCTTTGCTATAGTGAGCTTCTGTGATTACAGTCAATATCGCTTCTTTAATTTTTCTTTTCCATGTTCTTTCAGGGGAAAGCAAAGCATTTTTTACCAATTGTTGAGTCAAAGTTGAGCCTCCTTGCAATCTTTTTTCTACTACTGTCCTATATAACCCTCTTAGTATTCCTCTGATGTCGAAACCTGAATGTTGATAAAAGTTGTTGTCCTCGATAGCCAACGTCGCTTTTATTAATATTTCCGGGGCCTCATCTAGCTTTATACTAGTTCTTTTTTTGTCGACAAAAATTTCATAAAGAAGTTTTCCGTTTCTGTCAAATATTTGTGAAGATTCTGGGTACTCACCAGAAGAAAGTTTTTTTGGATTTGGCATATCCGCAAATAACCTATAGCCTGTAAATATCAACAATAATCCGACCACTACCAGTCCGATAAATTTCCAGCTCTTCCTAGTTTTCCAAATTTTTTTCAGTTTTTTCTTTAATTTCATTAATTTCTTTTAATAAAACAGTTTTTTTATTGTCTTGTATCTCTATTCTATAAATAATCTCAGAGTAGGCGATCGAAGCTTCCCTTATTCGCCCTAGCAATTGCTCTTTAGCGACATCTTTCCCTTCAATTTTTGTCACCTTCTCATTAATGTATTTTAGTTTATCCACCGCTTCCATACCAGCCTTAAATGCTAACCGATTTTTTCCATTTTTTGCCATTATTTCTGCTTCTGCAATTTTTTTATCCGCCAAGATAAACAATATTTTTGTCTCCTCCTCTTCTCCAAAGCTAAATTGCCACCATAACCAGTTTCGAAGACTTTTAAACCTATAGAATATGTTACTAGGTAGCATTTTTGTCTCAGGTAATTTGTATATTGTTTCTCCCTCATCGATCACTGGAACAATTTTTAGTTTATCTTCCCTGTCTAGGTTCATTGTTGTTTCTAGAGTTGCTCTCGACAAGGAAATTAATAGAATTCCTCCAGCTATCACCAACACCCCTAAAACCAACAATACCTTCGTGATCTGCAAATTTAGAAGCACTTTTTTAATTATCTTCATGAAAAAAAGCTTGCCCCAAATTAACCATTAATTTTTTATTTTTTGTTCTCATGTATAGATATTGAACTATATAAAAAAATATATTAACTAACATTTTAATACTATTACCTTTCTCAAAGACATTTTCCTCTTTTATTGTTTTATCTTTTTCCAGTCTTTGATTATACCCAGTTGCCAAATATTTTGTTACCCATATGTTTTTTTTCAGGAATCGTTGATAGCAATTGTCTCTATTCAATATCACTTTCATCATTATCAAGTCTGTGGCATTTTTTAAATTCTGCTTCTTTTTGGGAATTGTCAAATTATTTTCATCTAACCAAAGGTTAAAACAAAACTCATTTGCTCTTTCTTTTACCCCAAACTTCCTGTGTGGAATTTTGTTTATCAGCACACAAAGTCTTAGATAAAAACGCCACCACCACAACTCGTTTCTTTTTGTCACGATCAATAAGTCAATATCTTCGTTTTCTAGTGCCATCTCCGTCGCTGTTGATCCTGTTACTCCCACCATTATTACTCCTCTAATTTTCGATAGATGCTCTCTCACAAACTCTTTCGCCACTTCCATTTTCCTCTCCCAGTTCCCGTCTTGCTTCACCTTTTCACCTTCTCCCTTAATCATTTCAAAGTTTCTGATCTTATCTGAAATTAACCGTAAAAACAGTTGATCGTCTGTTAAATTTTGTCCGAATTTACGAGCATAGGCTTTCGTTCTCCTAATTTCATTTTTTATTCCTCCCATTAATATATTTTAACCTCTTCCTGTTATAATACCTAAGCTTAAAAATGAACAAAAACACCAAAAGATATCGGTTTTACGAGATGATTCCCGGCCTTTTTGCTTGGTTCATCATTCTTTTTCCAATTTGGGGTTCCTTTATTGTTCCCAAGGTCGTTGCTTATTTTGTTCTCGCCTTTCTTGTTTACTGGCTTTATCAATCATTTAAATCTGCCTTTCTTGCCTTAATTGGTTACTTCAAGATAAAAACTGCCAAAGACACAAATTGGTTAGAAAAATTTAATGATGATTTTCGTGCCTCTTGGCTCCATTACCGAGACGTTAATCACGTTGTCATTATCTCCTCTTACAAAGAACCCGTTAAAGTTATCGAGATGGCTTTTGGTAGCTTAGCAGCCCAGGTCGATATTAATCTTAAAAAAATTCACATTGTTCTCGCCCAAGAATCTCGCGCCGGTGAAGCCAACAACCAGGCAACTATCAATTATTTTCAAAAGAAATACGGCAAGACTTTTGCCTCTCTCACCTTTACCGAGCATCCTTCTAATCTTCCTGGAGAAATTGCTGGTAAACACACCAACGAAGCCTGGGCTGCTCGTTTTTTTAAAAAACATTTTATTGACAACAAAAAAATAAAAATCGAGAATTTAACCCTTACCTCCTGTGACGTTGATACTATTTTTCATCCAAAGTATTTTTCTGCTCTGACATACTTTTTTGCTTCTGATCCTCATCGTTATCTAAGATTTTGGCAGTCCCCTATATTTTGGCATCACAACATCAACAGTGTTCCTGCACCTATCAGAATTATTGGTATTATGGGCAATACTATTCACATTGCTAATATTCAAGAGCCCGATGGACTCTTTTTTAACTACTCCTGCTACTCTTCTTCTTATAAATTGATCGACTCTGCCGGTTACTGGGATCCAGATATGATTCCAGAGGATTGGCACATTTTCCTTCAGACATTCTTTTCCAGTGGCGGTAAAACCGCCGTTAACCCAATTTTTTTGCCAACCGTTGTTGACGCCCCCGATGGTGAAAATTATTTTGCCGCCCTAAAAAATCGTTACAATCAATGTGTTCGTCATGCCTGGGGGGCTATCGATATTCCATATGCCATTGAACAATCACGACTTCATCCCGAAATTCCTTTTTTAGCCAGAGCCCTAAGAATATATAAACTTATTCAAACCCATTTTATTTGGTCAAGTAATTGGTTTATCCTTACCCTTGGAACCAGTTTGCCAGTTATCCTAAATCCCTACTTTTTCAACACCACCTTTGGCTACAACTTACCTCGAATCTCAAACATCATCCTCACTATCTGTCTTTTTCCTATGACTGTCTTAATTATTCTCGACTGGAAACTTCGCCCCGTCGACCAAAAAACCGGTACCTGGAATTTTGTCAAAAATATTCTTCAGTGGCCCTTTATGCCCATTGCTACCTTAGCCATGGCTGTTTTACCGGGTCTCCATTCTCATACCCGTCTCCTTCTTGGTAAAAGACTAGAATATAAAACCACAACTAAAGGTTCTAGTGTAAAATAGAAATAGAATGTTATTAGCTTTGCTTTTTGCAATCCTTCGACTACCTTCCTTATTTGAACCCTATTGGTATGGAGATGAAGGTATCTATCTAACTCTTGGGCAGGGGATTCGTCACGGACTTCTTCTTTATCAACAAATTCACGACAATAAACCACCAACCCTTTATTATCTGGCCGCTATTTCCCACAATGTTTTCTTTTTCCGGCTGATGCTTTCTTTGGTCATGATTCCAACGATATATTTTTTTCACCGTTTGTCAAAGAAATTTTTAAACGATCGTTTGGCTTATTTTTCCACGTTTATCTTTATGTTGTTGACTTCAATTCCATTTATAGAAGGAACAATCGCCAACGCCGAAGTTTTTATGCTTTTACCCACGATTCTTGCTTTCTTTCTTTTTTATAAAAATTATTCGAATTCAAAATCAATCAATTCCCTTATTGTTGGCGGTCTTCTTCTTGGCTTTGCCTTTACTATCAAAGTTCCTGTCGCTGTCGAATTTGCCCTTCTATGTTTATGGCTTCTCATTTTTTCCGCCGCCAAAATTAAAAAAATCATTATTTTTTCTCTTGCCTTTGTTTTTCCTTCCTTTCTTTATTTGATATATTTCTCCATTCGCGGGGCTCTCATGCCCTTCCTTGTTGCTGCCCTCCTTCAGAATTTTGGCTATCTTTCTTCTTGGGCCACCGGTACCCACCAGGCTTCTGCCTCTTCCGGAGGCCTAGTTTCAAGAGGGCTTATCATGCTGTTTTCATGGCTTTTTTATTATTTTCTATATGTCAAAAAAATAATCAAAAAAGATCTTCTTTTTGTCTTGGCTTGGTTCACTGCCACCATTTTTGGGGCCTTGCTTTCAGGTCGGCCTTATCCCCACTATCTCATTGAAGTTTTACCTCCTCTCTGCCTACTAATTTTTATGCTTCGCCAATCAATTATCACCATTACCCTAACACTTTCGCTTTTTGTCTATTCCTTGTTTCATTTTAAATTCTATTTTTACCCAGTTTTTTCATATTATCAAAATTTCTATTCCTATAGTCTAGGTATAAAATCCCTCCCTCAATATCGTCAATATTTTGGTCAAGAGATGAACGATATTTACCAAATATCCGAAGAAATAAAATCAGAATCTTCTCCTTCTGATCGAATTTTTGTTTGGGGTGACCAATCATTCATCTATCCCCTAAGTGACCGGCTTCCTTCAACAAAATATATTGTTGCCTATCATATTATTGATTTCGACGCCCGTGACTCTACTCTACAGCAACTAGAAAGCATCACTCCAAAAATAATCGTTTACTACTCCCAACCTTCACGACCTTACCCTTCCCTAGATTCTTTTATTTCGAATTATTATTACCTCATTGACCAAGTCGGCCAAGCATATATTTACAAACTTCGTCAATAATTATGAATGTTGTCTCATCATTTTTTGGAAACTTAGGTAAGTTTTGGGAAAAGAGTTCCAATACCCGTTTTTTTCGATATGCTCTATATCTATTAATTGTCCAGTTCGTTCTTATATTATGGTTTTACAACCGGTTACCCCCAGAGATACCCCTTTTTTTCTCTCAGGATTGGGGACAAGCTTGGATAACATCTTCCTCCTCAATTTTTCTCTTACCTCTCTTCTCTTTTATAATTATGCTAATTAATTACTTTTTAGCTCTCTATTTTTTCACTAGAAAAATTTTACTCTCCCAGCTTCTGGTAATTTTTTCATTTATTTTCTCTATTTTCTCCACCCTCTCAGTATTAGAAATTATAAGACTCGTTATTTAATGGCACCGACCCAATTATTCTTTGTTTTTCTCTCTGCGTTTTTATTTTCTTTTCTTACTACCCCCTTAGTCATCAAATTCTTCCGTTCTCATCGCTGGATAGAAGATCCTCAAGAAAAGCAAAAAAAAACTGGTAATGCTACTGCTACGAAGTCAGTTCCCAGGGGTGGCGGTTTACCAATATTTCTTAGCATCCTAGTCGTTTCACTTTGTTTTATCCCCTTAGACAAACATTTACTTGGTATTATTTTAGCCGCATTTTTGGCACTTGTTGTCGGTCTTTTTGATGATGTCATGGATATTAGCCCACTTTTTCGGCTTTTTACCAATATCATCGTTGCTCTCATAGTCGTTGCCGCCGGTATCGGTATTGCTTATATCTCAAATCCTTTCGGCGGCGTTATTAACCTTTCCCAGCCTCAACTACAATTTAATTTATTTGGCCCACATTCAATTTGGATTTTAGCCGATATATTAGCCGTTTTTTGGATTGTATGGTGCATGAATTTTATCGGCTGGTCTGCAGGGGTTGAGGGCCAGCTCCCCGGCTTTGTTTCCATTTCGGCTATCTTTATCGGCATTCTTGGTCTTAGGTCTTCCACTGACACCACTCAGTGGCCAGTGATCATTCTTGCCTTTACTGTCGCTGGTGCCTATCTCGGTTTTCTTCCTTTCAACTTTTTCCCCCAAAAAATTATGCCTGGTTACAGTGGCAAAAGTTTGGCTGGATTTTTTTTGGCTGTTCTCTCTATTTTGTCTGGAGCAAAGTTGGCCACTCTTGTCTTTCTTTTAGGTATTCCCATGCTTGACGCTATCTTTGTTCTTATTTATCGGATTACCCATCACCAGTCTCCATTTAAACCAGACAGCAACCATCTTCATCACTTTCTTCTCAAGCGCGGTTGGGGTCGACGTCGTATTTCCATTTTTTATTGGTTACTATGTTTAGCCTTTGGCTTCCTATCCCTATTATTAAACAGTCAACAAAAATTTTACGTATTTTTAGGTATAACCATCATTTTTTTTGGTATCACTCTGAAATTTTTTCGCCGAACTTAGTTGATATCCAACCAAAAGTCTCTCCAATTTTTATCTGATACCAGTCTACGTCTTCACTGACCATGTCATAGCTTTCACCTGGCGTCACTCTACTTATCTCCTTGGCATTGCTATCAGCAGACTCGCGAACCCTTAACCAGCCTGTTCCTGTTTCTTTAATTAAAATTTTTGTTGTCCTCTGATTTATTGTTGTCTCCACATTTTCAATATTTGTTATGCTTTCTTCTTTCTGTAATTTTGTATCGATTACCATTCTGTAGCCTTTAACCATTTTGACAATTAAGTTCACTGATTTATATCCTGGATAACTTACTGAAACCTTTATATCTCCCTCACCAATTCCTTCAATTATCGCCGGGCTATTATTCTTTATTTCCCCATCAATTCTAATTGATGACCCTCCTGGAACAGAATTTACTAAAATACTTCCCTTGTCTCCATTTTTTTCCATTGACAATATATATCCAAAACCTCCATTAATCTTATCTCCAAAACTCCAATTAATTACTGTTGTCACATTACTTTCCAGACCTATCTCTCTTTCCCATATTCCACCCTTACCATCATCCAATCTTACGTCGATTTTTCTTGCTTCCATAGAATTGTTTTTGTAAGGTGTCATTCCACTTTCCTTGCCGTCAATGTATACTTTGGCTATTGGCTGGCTGGCAATTTCGATTCCTGTTTTTTCAAATCCACAACCTCCCAAAAATAGGGCACTTGAAAACAAAACGACAATGAAACTAAAAATATTTTTACTTTTTCTCATTTCTCTTTGTCTATTATATTTTATTTTTACTCCAAAAAGGTTTTTATCTCCCCTTGTTTCTCAAATTGTCTCCTCACCCACCCCTACTACGTCTCCTCCACCAGTTGTTTTTTTGGGTCTTGTTGGTGATCTCGGTCTTGGTCGTCATATTACCAGTCTTGCCAGAGGCAAGAACGATTTTTCCTGGCCCTTTGCCCAAATTTATCCATGGCTCCAGTCTCACGACTTTAATCTTGCCAATCTGGAAAGCCCCATCATTGCCGATTGCCCCGAGGGAAAAACTGGCACCTTTACCTTTTGTGGTGACACAAAATTTTTACCCTATCTTAGTGAAAATAAGCTAATACTTAACCTTGCCAACAATCATACTCTAAATTATGGTCAGGATGGTTACCGTCAAACAGAATCGTTTTTAACTCAATCAAATATTTTATATTTTCCCAAATTTACTTCTACTTCATATCAGGGGATTAGTTTTGGTTTTTTGGGCTATGATTTTATTTCAAATCCTCGGCTTGACCCTCAGACCTTAATTGACGATGTCAAAAAATATGACCCAGCCGTGGACTGGTTAACTGTTTCTATTCATTGGGGAAACGAGTATCTACCTTCAGCCGAAACTTGGCGCATAAATTTGGCTCACCAACTGGTTGATGCTGGCGCCGATATCATTCACGGGCACCACCCCCATGTTTGGCAAGGTTACGAGCTTTATAAAGAAAAACCAATTTTCTATTCTTTTGGAAACTTTATTTTTGATCAGTCTTGGTCTTACGAAACCTCTCACTCTCAAATTGCCGAATTGAAGTTGTCAAAGACAAGGGTTGAAAGTTTAAAACTTTCTTCCATTGAAATAAAATACAATTCCCAGCCCGTTCTTATGCCTTAAAGGCATTTTGGTTGATATTCTCCCTTTTGGTTTAGTTCCACAATTCCGTCCCATGTAAAAAATTTTTCGGTCAATGCTTTTATTCTAAGTTTTTTGCAATCGGCATTTTTCTTTATTTCTCTTTGGCTATCGATTACCAATATTGCTACTAAACTCACTATTATGACAATCATTAATGATCTAAATAAAAATATATTTTTATCCATTTTTTATTGCCTTAATTGCTAAAAACAGGGGAAACTCCCTTCTGGCCTTATCTTCTATTATAGCCATTGGACCTTCAGATTTTTTTGGTGAAATCCATTCTTCAATTTTTTCTACCATAAAACCGTTACTTGCTAGCATCTCAAAGTATGCCGACAGGGGATAGTGGTACGAATATGAAATTTGATTATCTTTTTTATCAAAAGGACTCGTCTCGATTGGAATTTCTAAGGGCGACATGTAGTTTTCAATTACCCTATATTGCTTATCATTTTTTACCTCCCAATCACTGTGCTTTGGTACTCTAAAGGCCGGGTGGTTAATTACAATTACTAGTTCTCCTCCTTTTCGGAGAAGTTTATTAAAATTTCTGATCACCCCAAATGGTTTCTTAATATTTTGAAGGGCCAAAACAATTATGCCTTTATCAAAAATTATGCTTGATTTCAGTTCTTTGCTTACGTCCCCCAGCCAATAGCGGTGTTTCGGGTTCTCATCGAGCTTTTTTGCCTCGTCAATTAAAGTTTTAGCCAAATCAACCCCCAGATACAAGTTGTTTACTTGCCTTCCGAATATACCTTGTCCACAAGCCAAGTCCAAAATTTTATCCTCAGCCTTTATTTCCAACAGTCTCAACACTCCGGGTAATATTACCTTCTCGTGATAATAATTTCCCTTTATCCCCACACTTTTTTTGTACCATTCACCCACCTTTCCTTCCCAGGCTGTTTTTTTATTATCATCCTTTAGCATGACTCAAGTTTACCATTGAGTTTCTCATTCACCTTGTCCCAATTTATTATTCCAAAAAACTTTTCCACATATTGCTTCCTATCATTTAAATAATCTAGATAATAAGCATGTTCCCACACGTCTAGTACCAATAGTGGCACCAATCCGTTTAGTCCCAACAAATTGTGCTTTTCTAGTTGCCCTACAAATAAATTCTTTTCACTATCTCCCCACAATACTGCCCAACCAGAACCCTCTACACTTCCCGCTGCGCCACTAAATTCTTTTTTAAAATTTTCAAAACTTCCAAAATTTCTTTCTATCTCTGTTAGTATTTTTCCTTCAGGTAGGTTATTTTCTCTTACCTTTCTCATCCCATCAAAAAATATTTCATGCATTTTTGCTCCATTATAGTTAAAACTAAAATCGCGCATTATCTCTCTGTTTTTATCAGTTTTTTCCATCGCCGCATTGGCCGCGTTTACATAGGCAACATAATGCTTATCGTGGTGTAGCTCCATAATTTGTCTAGAGATAACTGGCTCAAGCTCTTCGTACTTGTATGGTAGGGGAATTATATTTATTTTATTCATAACTACTACAATTATAGTAGGAGTTTAATTCACTTGTCAAGTCTCTAATGCTAAAATACTTACAACATGAAAAAAATATTAATTTTTTTAATCCTTTCAACTATTATTTCTGCCCTTCTTTTTATGTATTTATTCTCAGGTAAACCCCGTGATCTTGGTGTCAAATTCACGCCGGCTGATTATCAAACTGCTGATGAAAAATTTGGTGTAGAAATAGGGACTATCGAAAGCGCCGCCTCAGTCAAAGATTCTCTTGTCTATTCAGGCAAAAAGGACATCAACCTTGCCCTAAATTCTTCTCAAATCACCGCATATGCCGCCGCTGAAACTTGGAAATATTCTCCCATTTCTGACCTTCAAATAAAAATAAATCCCGATGGTACCGGAGAAGTTTCGGGAAGGTTAAATGTTGAAAATGTTCTCTCTTACGTCTCACTCGTCACTCCTATCGATGAAGTTCAAAAAGCTATCAATAAATTCAAAATTCCCGCCACTCCAATTTTTTATACCAAGGGCACTGTCTCTGTCACTGACAATAAAGTAAATTTTAGTCTCCAATCCTTTGAGGTTGCCCACATTCCAGTTCCACAAAACTATGTTTCTGAAAATACTGGTGCCCTAAATAATTTTGTCACCGACCGTCTCAATTCTATCCCTGATCTCTATATTCGTTCTCTAACTCTTGACAATGCCCAGGCAAACATTGACGCCACCATCCCTGAAAAAGTTTTAAAAGTTGAAAAATAAAAAAATGAATACTGAAAAATTTATCCCCCCTGTTTCTCATAGGTATTTCCCAGTGAGTAATTTAGATAACACTGATAATGCCATTCAAAACAATCCTCCAAATAAAAGTAGAATAGAAGAAGACCTCGTGTCTATCCCCTTATTTCCGGATAGTTTAGTCGAGACAGTCTCCAGCTTGGTCTCGTTTTTGGAACTAGCCCTTGGTCGACAAATTAATTCTTATGATGGTGGGGCGATTTCTGTTGTTGATTCGACCTCCTCAAACGCTATGTTGAACCTTGGCCAGTCTATCCGTGGAGAGAATAAAGTCTCTGTTGTTGTTTCAGGCAACAGAATGATTGGCCGTTTTGTTTTTCCCAATGAAACAGTGCTTGTTGACTACCAGGAAGGTAGCGAAAATCCCGATGTTATTTCTTTCAATCAAAAATCGGTAGCTGACTCTGAAGCGGTCACCCGGGTTGCTCAAATTGACGATTCATTATTTGTTTCAATCTCTTTATAAAAACATGTCCACAGTTAAGTATCTCCAGGATAAAACAAAATTTGAAAGCA
>JAHISL010000044.1 GCA_018818185.1 Patescibacteria group bacterium
CGGTACCAGGATATCCCGGGCTACTTAAAAGCCTTTGACGTCGCTCTCATACCATTTAAAATCAACCCCTTAATTAAAGCAACGAATCCAGTAAAGATATATGAATACTTTTCCCAAAATAAACCAGTTGTTAGTACCTATCTACCTGAATTGAAGAAATATAAAAAACTCCTTTATCTCTCAAAAACACACTCAGATTTTATAAAAAATATTCGTCTAGCCCTCAAAGAAAAGCTAAATAACCAAAAAAGAGTTAAAGTATCAATTTCTAATCAATGGTCTGCTAAAGCAAAGGAAATCTCAACCCAATTAGACAAATTTTTTGACAAGGTCAGCATCGTTATTCTAACTTATAACGGCCCAAAAATGTCAAAAGACAGCATTGACACCGTCTTAAATAGATCATTTTATCCCAACAAGGAAGTTATAGTCGTTGACAATGCCTCTAAGCCTGAAACAGTGAAAATGCTTAAGAAATACAAAAACCATCCTGAAATTAAACTTATTTTAAATAAAGAAAATTATGGTTTTGCCAAAGGTAACAACATTGGCACCCGCCTAGCTACCGGGGAATATATTATCCTCCTAAACAACGATATTCTCGCCATACCTGGCTGGATTGAAAGGCTTACCTTCCACGCCTCAACAAATAAAAACATCGGTTTAGTGGGGCCAGTAACCAATAGTATTGGAAATGAAGCCAAAATTGATATTGAATACGACCATACCAACACCAGACAAATGGAAAGAAGAATTTCTAAATACACTTCAAGACACTGGGGAGAAACAATTGAATTAAATAACCTTGCCGCCTTCTGTTGGGTATGCCCAAAACACGTTTATCAAGAAATCGGTGAACTTGATGATCGTTTTGGTCGAGGTATGTTTGAAGATGACGATTACTGTTATAGAGTCAAAAAAGCTGGTTACAAGATACTCTGCGCCGAAGATGCCTTTACACACCATTTTGGTGGTGCTTCTTTCAACAAAATTATTACCGATGAGTATAAAAAACTTTTTGAGGATAATAAGCTTAAATTTGAGAACAAGTGGCAAATAAAATGGGTGCCACACCAATATCGAAAGGAATTAAAATGAAAATAGCCATTATTCTTGGAACTAGACCTGAAATTATAAAAATGTCTCCGATAATTCGTGAATGCATTGATCAAAATATCGATTTCTTTATCATTCATAGCAATCAACATTACAGCCAAGAGATGGATAAAATTTTTTTCGACGAATTAAGTCTGCCTATACCAAAATACAACTTAAACGTTGGCTCAAAACCCAGAGAAGAAATGATCTCCCAAATTGAAGATCTCTCCCGTAGTATTTTAGAATCTGAAAAGCCAGATTGGATCATGGTCCAAGGTGATACAAACACTGTTCTAGCTGGTGCCCAAATTGCCAGCAAGCTTGGTATAAAAGTTGGTCACATAGAGGCAGGTTTACGATCTTATGATCAATCCATGCCCGAAGAAACTAACAGAATAAAAACTGACCACATCTCTAATCTATTATTTACTCCAACAGCTATTCAAACAAATATTTTACTAAAAGAGGGGATTGGTCAAGAAAAAATATATGAAGTTGGAAATACCATTGTCGATGCCGTAAACCAAAGCATTAAATTAATTGAAACACACACAGAATTTGATCACCTCAAAAAAAAGAAATACTTTCTTTTAACCACCCATCGCCCCAGCAATGTTGATAATCAAAAAAACCTCCAAAATATAATTAATTCATTAACAAAAATATCCGAAAAATATAAACATCCTGTTTACTTTCCAATTCATCCCCGAACCCAAAAACAACTTGATTTATTTAATCTAAAATTAGACTCAAAAATATTTAAAATATTACCCCCCGTAGGCTATTTAGAAATGCTGGCCCTGGAAAAAAACGCCCAACTAATCTTCACTGATTCTGGTGGTATTCAAGAAGAAGCCTGTATCTTGCGCGTACCTTGCATTACCCTGAGAGACAACACAGAACGCCCTGAAACAGTCGATGTTGGTGCCAACATTGTAACTGGACTTAATTATTCAAACATCCTAAAAGCGACTCAAACAATGCTTGCAACAAAACCTTCATGGACCAATCCCTTTGGTAATGGTGACACTAGTAAAAAGATTATACAAATTACTAAAAACAACTAATGTCCGATAAATATATTGGAATAGAAAAATATCTTAAAGATAAAAGAAATATTTTTGATGTAGGCACAGGCCCCAATGGTAGCGACTGGTGGTCAAAATCCGATACAGGTTCAAACATCACTGGCTGTGACATATTTTTCTTTCCTAAAAAGATTTCCAAAAATATTACCATTTTTAAGTATGACGCCTCTAAATTAAATCGCTTAAACAAACTCAGTTTCTTACCCGTTTATAAATCACCTAATAAATTTCAATTAAAACACTTAAACTTGGTTAACAAATTTGATTTTGTGGTTGCAAATCATGTTTTAGAACACGTATCATCACCATCGAACCTAATCAAAGGAATAAGTAAGCTAATCAAGAAAGATGGTTTGGTCTACATTGGATTTCCTGAGTCAACGAACTTCACAGACATCTTCTATCACCTGATACATTCCGAGGGCGGGGGACACATTCAAAAACTAACCAAAAACTTTATTGAAAACTTATTTAAACAAAATGGGTTTAAAACTCTTCATATTGGCAAGTGGCCCGATGACTGGCTATGGTTTGAAAAACAGTTTGATTTTAAAGGAAGAAATATTAAGTACATCAATCAAAAAGAAATAAAATATTTGGCTGATGTTTTTAGAAAAGAACTAACCCTCAAAAAAGGATACTTTTACGGCTGGGAAATGGTATTTAAAAAACTATAAGGAATACTCGCCAAAGATATACATCAATTTCTGGTCCCCGTATCCTAAAAAGTCATCAACGGGTATTTCTTCATTTATTATAAATTTTCGATCCCTCAACGTTTCTATACAACTTACGTACTGATTAGTAAGACCATCCCTTCCAACAATAGTTACGAAACTAATAGTATTCTTGCCTGATTTTTTAAATATCCTTCTATTAACCTCATTATTGTAGAAAGTGTTAGATGTCATCTCTCTACTGGCTCTATTATCAATGTTCACAACAGGAAGCATATTAAACTGTGACAAAGAATAAAACGCCAAGCCTGGAGCTGAACAATTTAGAAAAACATCCGGAAAATTGTTATTGCTTAACTCCATAACAGACAACTTATTTATAAATAAGTTCTTTGCTTCACCAAGATACACCGATCTGTTATACGTAAATGTCTTTCTCCAGCTCAAGTCATAAGCTAAGTTAATATTTATAGCTTTCTTGTCCAAATATCCAAATACAGCCAACACAATCAATAAAACTATCAACAGAGAAAAGTTCTTCACCTTAAAAATATTCTTCTTATGAATTAATCTATCTACCCAAAAATAGACCATCAAACCACCCAACATTTCCAAAACCATGGCGTAACGCAAATAGCCAAAAGAAAAATTCCACAGCATCATTGATAAAAAATAAAAAACATTAAAATACCAAAACAATATATCCTTTTCCCTTCTTCTGTATGAAAAAAACAAAGAAGGTAACAATAATATAAAATATAAATTCAATTTATAGTCATTGAATAAATCGTGGCCCTCACTTAGCCTTTCAGGGATATTTACAGAAACGATAGGCCATATTAATTTTTCTAAAAAATTTCTCCCGCCAAAATTTGTATTATTAAAACTTACGGTTGAATAATATTTTGATTTAAAAATTGCATTATAAAATGGAAAAACAGGATTTCCGGTTTTAATAAAATTTCCGACACAAGAAATCCCAATTGGTAAAAATATAAAAAATCCAAATAACAATAAATTGTTTATCTTTTTTCTTACTAGACATGACTTTCTTAATTCCAAAAAGCCTATCAACAACACCATTGGAATCAAATAAATCAGATTAGTTAGCTTACCTGCAACCGAAAAACCAATCAAAACACCACTCCCAATCAACATCTTCCTATCATCATGTTTGAAATACAACAACATTAAATATATCGACCAGATAACCCAAAAAGCACCAATAATATCCACATAATATGTTCCAAGCTGAAAAAATATTTCCAACGAAATAAAAATATTTATAAAAAATAAAACTAAAGCATACTCAGACCATATCTTTTTTTTGCTATATAAACCAATTATTTTTGTAAGTAAATAGATAATTCCATACAAAAAAACTAATGAAACAATTGACCCCAATCTATACCCAAAAAACTGTCGAAAAATACCTCCAAAATAATCGAACACAGGAGGAAATGAATGTAATCCGGTGGGAAAAAATTCAAAAGAAGAAAATTTCCAAAAATTCGAAAATCTATCTCCAAAAAATACGTGATAGTTAACGCTGTCAAAAGACAAATCTGGAAGCAAAAACCTGTTTAAAAAAATCAGTAAGGGGATTAGTAACCCTCCAAATAAAACTAATTTTTTATAAAAATTATTCATTTCCAATAATTACTCTACTATTTAAACCAAATTGAAATAATTTATAGTCAATTAACTTCAAACCTGACTCCAACAAAAGAGCGTCAATATCCTTACTACCATAATACTTCTTATGATCCATTATCTCCTTCTTTGAAATTACTCCTAGTCTAAAAGCCAAAAATTCTAAAAAAAACTTACTCCTCGGAGTTGGCGTTGTCAGTATAATCATTCCACCCTTTTTTAAAATACGTTTAAACTCAAGAAACAATGCATTAACCATCTCTGGCTTTATATGTTCTAGTACCGCCAACAGAAACACCTTGTCATGGCTTTTATCCTTAAACGGTAAAGTTTTTTTAAACCTAAAATTCAAATATCTAATTTTGCCCTCCAGTCTATCTTTTACATCGTAATCTAAGCCAACGCCTGCTGTAATTCTATTCGACACCTTCTCCAAGAGAAATGACCTAGATCCGCAACCAAAATCTAAAATTGTATCACCCTCCTTAACGTATCTAACCACTTTTCCCAATCTCATATTCGCAATAATCTTATCGATAATATTAAAATTTTTTGTATCCATTTCAGTCAACAAAACGATACTTAACTAAAACCCA
>JAHISL010000045.1 GCA_018818185.1 Patescibacteria group bacterium
CCATGAATTTATCCCAAGTCACTAAATTTTTAGAATCACAAAATCTTCCCAACTATCGGCAGAAACAAATACTAAAAAACTATTTTTCCGGTCGTTATCTTACCTTTTCCCAAATGACCGATTTGCCCCAAGATTTACGTCAACTCTTAGATGAAAAATTCCCTCTTCTCTCAGTTGCCGAGAAAAAATTATTAAAATCCACCGATTCCCAAAAAGTTCTCCTAAAACTCAAAGATGGCCTTAGTATCGAAAGTGTTCTTATGGACTATGGCCAATGGTTAACTGCCTGTGTTTCTTCACAAATTGGTTGTCCTCTCAATTGTGCCTTCTGTGCCACTGGTAAAATGGGTTTAAAAAGAAATCTAAGTGCCGAAGAAATTGTTGATCAAATTATTTTTTGGAACCACAAACTCTTTCCCAGATATATTGGCCGAGTTGTTTACATGGGAATGGGGGAGCCGTTTTTAAATTGGGAAAATCTTCTCGACTCTCTAAAAGTACTCAAAGAAAACCTTAATATTGGTTCTCGAAAAATCAGTATTTCCACTGCCGGAATTGTGCCTCGCATCTACGAATTTGCCGATCTTAACACTGAAATCAATCTCGCCATCTCTCTTCACGCCCCCGACCAAGAAACCCGTCAGAAAATTATGCCAGTTGCTCTTCAGTTTTCATTCACCGACCTTATAAAATCTCTAAACTACTACACCGAGCACACCCATCGTCAATTATTTCTTGAATATGCCCTCATCAAAGACATCAACGACTCACCCCAGCATCTAGCCTCTTTAATCGCTCTTCTAAAAAGCAATCACCTTTTTTATCTAAACCTTATTCCCCTAAACCCCATCAAGGGTGGCCTAGACCCCTCCCCCAATCTCAAACTTTTTACTCAAGCTTTGGAAAAAAACCACCTAAACTTTTCTCTTCGTCACTCTCTTGGTCAGTCAATTGATTCGGCCTGTGGCCAGTTAATAACCCAAAAATAGGGTATAATCAAAACATGCTTATTGATGAAGTTAACGTTTCGATCAAAGCCGGCAACGGTGGCGATGGTCTCGTCCATTTTTACTCCGACGGTTCTCGCCCCAAAGGCGGTCCTGACGGTGGTAAGGGTGGTGACGGTGGTTCTGTCATCTTTAAGGCAGTTTCCGATATTAGTCGTCTGTCTCAATTTCGCTATTCCAAGAAATATGAAGCAGAAAATGGCCAAAATGGTGGCCTAAATCAATGTACTGGTAAAAATGGTCGTGATCTTATTTTAGAAGTCCCTATTGGTTCTGTACTTCACTACGACAATGGCACTAGTCATGAATTTAGTCAGGTCGGTGAAACCTTTTTAGCTGCCAAGGGTGGTAATGGAGGTTGGGGCAATTATCATTTTCGCTCTTCCACCAACCAAACTCCAAGAGAGTCAAGAAAAGGTTACAAAACTCCAGTAAAAAGTGTCTTTATTCAACTTAAATTAATTGCTGATATTGGTTTAGTCGGGCTTCCCAATGCCGGCAAAACCAGCTTACTCAATGAACTAACTCATGCCAATGCTCGAGTCGCCAATTATTCCTTTACCACCCTCGAGCCAAATCTTGGTGTTATGAAAGGTGGTCAAATTATTGCCGATATTCCCGGACTCATAGAAGGCGCCAGCGATGGTAAAGGTCTTGGTATTAAGTTTCTAAAACACATCGAAAGAACCCGTATCATTGTTCACTGTCTTTCCTGTGAGTCTCAAGATCTCAAAAAAGATTACCAAACAGTTCGTCAAGAAATAAAAAACTATTCATCAGTTTTAGCCGAAAAACCCGAGATAATTATCCTAACAAAATCAGACCTTCTTGACCCCTCAGATCTCAAGAAATTACAAAAGTCTCTAAAAGCAAAACTCTCGGTATCTATTATCGACACCGAGAGTCTAAAAAGTCTGAATGACTTGATTGTTAAAAACTTAGGCTAAAGCCTTCTTAAATTTTTCCCAATCCTTTTTCAAGTATTTTGATATTTTTCCAGCTCCGTCCTTGGTTGCTGACAAATCATCTTTAAATTCAGCCACCACATCTTCGATTACTTGGCCGTATTTATTTTTATCAATATTTTCTCCAGCCGTTTTAACTGTTGCCACCTTTGACACAACCTTATCTTTAATTTCAAGATATTTTTCTTTTCCCTCTTCGGTATATTTTCCAAAAACATCCTTAACTCTTTCAGTTGTCTCATCAACTCTACTTTTTACCTTACCAGCAATCTCATTGGTCAATTTCACAATATCTTCTCTGGTCTCCGCACCACTTTGTGGCGCTAGCAGTAAACCACCAACCGCACCAGCCAAAGCTCCAAAAAGTCCAGCCAAGAAAAATTTTCCTTTTTTATTTGTCATATTTTAAATTAAATAAAATTATTAACTAATCCAGTCTAGTTCAAAAAAAACCCTCTGTCAACCTAGATCGTTGACTCTTTCCATCCAATGTTTGTCTGTATTTACCATTATTTCCAGAAATATTTTTCTCCCCGACATCAGTTCTAATTCCTTTCTGGCGTTATAACCAATTTCTTTAATTTTTTGTCCGTCCTTACCAATAATCATTTTCTTATATCTGTCGGCATTGGTATAAATTGTCGCCTCAATTAGTATGATCTTCTTTTTATCAATAATCTTATTCACCTCAACAAAGATTGTGTAGGGGACTTCTTTTCGTAAAAATAGATAGGTTTTTTCTCGAATGATTTCTTCAATATATTCTTTTGACCCCATGCTCATTAGAGGTTTTCTTTCGTCCTGGCGTTTGTCAATTTCTTCTCGCAGATCTTTGCTAGACTTACTTGGTAGCATTTCAAAAATTGTATTAATTACGCTTTTTACATTTTTTTCTTTCAGGGCTGAAATCGAAATATTGGCATCAAATTCATCTTCTAGATAATTATATTCTGCAAAATGATCCTTACTTCCCACTGCCTTGTCACTCTTGTTATAAATTAAAATCTTTTTAGCCTCTGATTTTCGAACCATACCAATCACCTTGTTTTCTTCTTCACTCTTTTCCCTTGAGATATCGACCAAACACAAAATTATCTCAGCCTTGTTCAATGTCTTTGGCGCCTCTAAATTTACTTTTTTTCCAATCAAATCATCGACCTTTCCCAATACTCCCGGAGTATCAATAAAAAGAAGCTTTCCTCTCTCGTCTTGGTAAACTACCGGAATATTTTTCCTTGTTGTCTGGGGTAGTGGTGAGGTAATAGCAACTTTCTGTTGCATGATGGCATTAAGTAGGGTAGACTTTCCCGTATTCGGCCTGCCGACAATTACTACTCGGCCATATTTTTTCTTTGTTTCCATAGGCCTATTTTAACTTATTATCATCTTCTTTTTGACACTTAGCAGTGAAAGTGCTAGACTGCTAACTATGCCAGAAAATACTCCAATTTCTATGCCTACCGCAACAAAAAAAATTTTACCCCTTATTCCTCTAAGAAACGTGGTTCTTTTTCCCTCAGTGGAAACATCTTTGTTTTTTGGTCGAAAAGAGTCAAGCAACTCCTTACTTGAAGCCTATGATAAGCATAATCGCTTGGTCATCATTACCGCTCAAAAAAAATCTGACACTGAAAAACCAGGTATCAACGATGTCTTTAATGTCGGGGTAATTTCCAAAATTGAACACATTCTTCAAACTGATGGTAGTATTCACGCCATCGTCAAAGGTTTGTCGCGGGTAAGTATCACCAAGTTTATAAAAAACGAATCTTTTACCATGGCTGAGTATGAGGATCTTCCCATCATCAACGAGCCTGTAGTTGAAGTTCAACGTGCCGCCGAAGCTCTCTTGTCTCAACTCAAGAAAGCCTTTGCCTTGGGCCGACAATTCGATCTCCCTGCCATGATGCAACTTAGTACTGGTGTTTCCTCTTCCGACCTTGCCGATCAGGTCTCTTTTTCCGTCAACACCAAAATAGACGAAAAACAGCAATTACTGGAAACCCTCTTAGTTTCAAAAAGATTACAACACGCCACCGAACTTCTTATCCAAGAAATGAAAGTTGCCGATCTTGAAAGAAGTATCGAAGAGAAAACTCAAGAAAAATTTAACTCTGCCATGAAGAGAAATGTTCTTGAAGAGCGCAAACATCAAATTGAACAAGAGTTAAAGAAGCTGGGCAAAACTAGTGGTGGAGAATATGACGAACTTAAAAGAAAAATAAAAAAAGCAAAAATGCCCAAAGAGATCAAGAAAAAAATTCTCAAAGAATACAATCGTCTCACCGAAATGGGTTCTATGGCTCCCGAAGCCAGTTATATTCGTACCTACCTCGAAGTTATTGTTGATTTGCCTTGGGGTAAATTTGATGATTCAACCCTCTCAATCAAGAAAGCAGAATCAATGCTCAACCATGATCATTATGGGCTCAAAGAAGTCAAGGAAAGAATTCTTGAGTATCTCTCTGTTATCAAACTAAAAAATCAGCTCAAAGATCAAGACACCAAAACTACCAATATCCTTTGTTTTATTGGCCCTCCCGGTGTCGGTAAAACCTCTCTTGGAAAATCAATTGCCAATGCCTTGGGACGAAAATTTGTTCGTGCCTCTCTTGGTGGAATCCGTGACGAGGCCGAAATTAGAGGTCATCGTCGTACCTATGTTGGTGCCATGGCTGGGCGCATTGTCAACGGCATCAAAGACGCCAAGTCAATGAACCCTGTCTTCATGTTGGACGAAGTCGACAAAATCGGAGCTGATTATCGTGGTGATCCCTCCGCCGCTCTTCTCGAAGCTTTAGACCCTGAACAAAACAACAATTTTAGTGATCATTACCTAGATTTTCCTCTTGATCTTTCAAAGGTCTTCTTTATTCTTACGGGCAACAATCTTTCCACTATTCCTCACGCCCTCAGAGATCGTCTGGAAATAATTAATTTCTCCGGCTATACCCAAGACGAGAAATTTCATATCGCCCAAAAATATTTGGTCAAAAAAGAACTCAAGGCCAATGGTCTCAAAG
>JAHISL010000046.1 GCA_018818185.1 Patescibacteria group bacterium
GAAACTTTTGTAGCTTCTGCTTCGGCAATGGGAATTTCAACATATAAAAATGCCAGTGATTATGGATTGTCCTTGACCTTGGGTGGGGGTGAGGTTTATATGACCGACATGGCAACAGCCTTTGGAGTTTTTTCAAATATGGGGATTAAACAGCCTTTGGTATCCATTCTAAGAGTGACTGACAAAAAAGGAGAGACGTTGGAAGAGAATAGTTATGTTCCCGGAGAAAGAGTACTGTCTTCGGAAACTGCTTATATCATTTCAAAAATTTTGTCAGATGATGGAGCCAGGGGAATGGTTTTTGGAAGCGGTTCGATGTTGAACATAAAAAAACACCCAGAAGTTGCAGTAAAAACAGGAACAACAAATGACATGAAAGACAATTGGACCATAGGCTATACACCAGAATATGTGGTAGCGGTTTGGGTGGGAAATAATGACAACACAAAGATGGGTTATTTGGTTTCCGGAACAACCGGGGCGGCACCAATATGGAATAGAATTATGACCAAAATACTGGAGGACAAGCCGGTAAAAACTTTCACAAAACCTGACGGAGTAGTAACGATGAACGTGTGTAATTTGACGGGTCAGTTAGCTCCGGAAGAAGGGTGTGAATCACACAACGAACTGTTTAAAAAAGAGTTTGTACCGACAAAGAGAGTATCGTTGAACAACAATATTTTGATTGACAAGACAAATGGAAAAATAGTTAAAGAGGGAGAAGACAACCCAAATGCGGAATGGCAAGTTCACCAAAGTGTTCAAGACGTCACTGGTCAATGGTATTGTTTAGATTGTCCTAAAGATGAGATTAGTAATTAGCTTACTAATAAAAATTGGTAGACCAATTTTGTGGCTGTTAAAACTGCCTACAAAATTAAAACTGCCAGTGATAGAGCCGCCAAAGATTAAGTTCCCGAGATTTAGTTGGCCTAAAATTGAGATAAAAAAAAGGATAAAGAAAAAAATACCGGTAGTAAAGAAAATAAAAAAGAAGAGAGTAAAAGAGAAGGTATTTTTATGGAAATATCCATCTTTATTTTTGTTTACATTGGCTTTTACGGGATTATTGGTATGGTCTTACCAAGAAGTATTAAAAAACTTGCCAAATATCAATGAGATTTATGTCCCGCCAAAATTATCAACAAAAATATATGACAGAAACGATAACTTGCTGTATCAATTTTTTGAGGACGAAGACAGGAGCTGGATTGCTTTGGAACAAATACCAGAAGAACTAATTTCAGCCACGATAGCAATAGAAGATAAAGAATTTTATAAACACCACGGTTTTAGTGTAAAGGGAATAGTTAAGGCAATTATTTATAATTTTAGTAAAAACGAGGATCAAAAACTTAGGGGCGGTTCGACAATTACTCAGCAATTGGTAAAAAATGTTTTTTTAAATGGCGAAAAAAGTTGGAAGAGGAAAATAAAAGAAGCAGTTTTGTCACTATTGCTTGAGGAAAAATTAAGTAAAAGCCAAATTTTGGAAAGATATTTTAACCAGGTACCATACGGAGGAAGTATCTATGGGGTAGCAGAGGCCTCATATAGATATTTTGGAAAGGAGGTGGGAGATTTAGACTTGGCGGAAGCGGCATTTATGGCAGGTCTACCAGCGGCACCAAGCTCCTATTCCCCTTTTAACATTGATGGCTTTAAGCTAGCAAAGGCAAGACAAGAGCATGTGTTGGATGAAATGGTTAGCAGTGGAACACTAGATGTTAAAAAAGCCGAGGAAGCAAAGAAAGAAGAGCTGGTAATAATGGAAGATAAGAGAGATATTTTGGCACCACATTTTGTGTTTTATATAAAAAATTATTTGGAAAGACTTGGTTTTAGTAAGGTTGAAAGCCAGGGACTAAGGGTTAGAACAAGCTTGGATTTAAACGTTCAGAAAGAGGTGGAAAAAATCGTAAGAGAAGAAATAGAAAAAACGAAAAAATTAAGAATAAGCAATGGAGCAGTATTGGTACAAGACGTAAAAACAGGTGATATCTTGGCTTTGGTGGGCTCAAAAGATTATTTTGCCAAGGATATAAATGGAAAATTTGATGTGGTAACTCAAGGATTGAGGCAACCAGGTTCATCAATTAAACCTTTAAATTATCTACTAGCACTTCAAAAAGGGAGAAACATGTGGGACACAATCGACGACAATTCGGTAACTTATAATGTTCCGGGGCAAAAACCGTATTCGCCGCAAAATTATACTGGAAAATATCTCGGAAGAGTGACATTAAAAACTGCATTAGCATCATCTTTGAACATTCCGTCGGTCAAATTATTGAACGACAATGGGGTGGAAAACTTAATCGATTTGGCAGAAAGAATGGGGATTACAACATGGACAAACAGATCAAGATTTGGGTTATCTTTGGCCTTGGGTGCAGGAGAGGTTAGGATGACAGAATTAGCGCAAGCTTATAGTATATTTGCAAATCTAGGAGAAAGAGTTGAAATAAATCCTGTTCTAGAAATCGATAACTATTTGGGAGAAAAGGTTTACCAAAAGTACATTGAAAAATCGGAAATCGTTGAAGCAAAACACGCTTACCTAATCAACAATGCCCTGAGTGATGATCAAGCTAGATCTCCTATCTTTGGGGCTAATTCATTACTAAATATCAATGGAAAGACGGTGGCAGTCAAGACTGGAACAACAAATGACTTGAAGGATAACTGGTGTATTGGCTGGACACCGACATATTTGACAGCGGTCTGGGTGGGAAATAACGATAATACTCCGATGAGTTGGGTAGCCTCAGGAATATCAGGAGCAACTCCGATTTGGAACAGAGTAATGAAAGAGTTGCTAGCAAATAGTGAGAACGAAAATTGGAAAGTTCCAAATGAGCTTCATTTAGAAGACGTTTGTGGCAAAAAAGAATGGGTTGAAGAAGGGATGAAAGTGAGAAAAGATTGCCCGACAGCAACACCAACAGCAAAGATGGAAAACTAGTTTTCAGTATTAATTTGGTGCCAATATATTTCCTCGACTAGTTTTGAGTATTGATCAAGCTCGGAAGAGGTTGAAGAAATATTTCCTGGGATTTTGGCATAGATCTGGAAACTTGTTTTTGGAGTAGAAATACTGGAGTTAATTTCAAAATAGCTTAATGCTGAATTTGTTTTCTCGGTAACAAGCGCACCACTTGGAAGATATTTTTTGGCATAGGGAGAAGGATTGGTGTTTTGAGCTGTTGAAGTTGCCTCGAATGGAAGAATTTCAACAACCCAATTCTGGGGTGTCTTGGGAGTAAAGTCTGATTTAACCACAGAGGGAATTTTTAGAGAAAGAGAAGGGACTTTGACTTCTTTTAGGTTTATCTCTTGAAGATGGCGATAGGCCAAAAAGCAAAAACTTAGACCTATGGTCAGCGCCAAAAAGACGATAAGAGTTCGACGCTTTTTTTGAATTTTCCCTGCATCGCTGATAGTTTCCACAAGGTCTAGCTGCTGACTGGAAATTCGTTTTGATTTTTTGTCTGGTTTAGGAAGCATAGAAATTTTTTATTTTATTAAAGGTTAAGATACCAGCCTTGGCACCGAAGGCGGAGACAACAGAGGCGGAATTATTTATTCCCCAAGATAGGGCGTCAGACAAAGAGCGGTCGTAAAACAGAGCGGAAACAAAGGCTGAACCGAAGGCATCCCCCGCCCCGGTTTCATCAAGGGGGGTGGTGTTAATGATGGGGGAAAAATAGGAATCACTGGGGGTCAAAATCTTGGCGCCTCGACGACCATTAGTAACGGCAACTATGGGAGCGAGCTTTTTTAATTTATCCCAAAAATCGGAACTTTTATGCTTTGTGTCGACCAAGACTTCGGCCTCGTAACGATTAAGGAGAAGAAAATCTAAATGTTTCAAAAGAGGGATTAATTCACGTCGTTGAGAAAGTTCGCGGTGACCAGGATTAAAAGAAACCTTGATGTCATTTTCTTTGGCAAAGCCGAGGATTTCCTCAAAAAGAGGTAAATTTCCTTCTAAAGAAGTCAGATATAACCATTTGGCTTTTATTTTTGAGAAGGGAATGTCGCGGGATTCAAGACGAGTAGAACCACGATTGGTAAGAATAGAACGGGTGCCGTCAGCAGCAACAAGAACAATCGAAAAATCCGTATCTTCTTTTTTCTTTTGAACAAGAAATTGAGTACTAATCTTTTCGTCTTTTAAATCTTTTTTAATGTATTCGGACAAGGGATCAGTACCGATTAGGGAAACAACAGCAGTTTTTAGGCCGAAACGAGCAAAGGTGGTGGCAGAATTGGTGGCTCCCCCACCAGAACAAATTAAAGATTGGGAGATTTCATTTTTACTGGATCTTTTGAGTGAAATAAAACGAGTACTTTGACTTAAATTATCTGATTTTAAAAAAATATCAGCGGTGGCGGCGCCGATTGAGATGATATCAAACATTTTGAGAGAAACTGATTAATTTTTGAACAATTATTTCTTTGAGGTCAGCAACAACTGGGGACAAATAGTCATAAATTTTTTCGCTTTTTTGAAGAGTAAGTTGGTGGTGTAAAGATTCAATAAAACGAAGGCGAAGATCAGTATTAATATTGATCTTAACAATACCTAAATTGATGGCACTTTGGATTTGATCAAGAGGAATACCCGAACCACCATGTAGAGTCAAAAAGGTGTCACCTAGAATTTTATTGACCTGACTTAAAAGACTGATATTCAAATGTTCGGGGATATTTGTGTTGACCCCATGTAGATTTCCGACGGAGACGGCAAAAAGATCGGCACCGGTACTGGTCATAAACTCTTGGGCCTGCTGAGGATCGGTATATGAGTCAGGGGCGGGGGCAGCATCAACCAAATTAATATGATTGAATTCAGCCTCAATAATTGCCTCGGGATAGGTAGTTTTCATTTTTTGAACAAAAAATTTACTAGCAGAGAGGGCAGTAGGATAATCCATTTTGGAGGCATCAAAATGAATCATGTCAAAACCAAGACGAAGACAGGTCTCGAGACGACGAACATCGATACCGTGATCCATGTTGAGGTAGATAGGCAGAGCATCGGAGTTGGCTTTTTTGACGAGCATTAATAGCCTTTCCGCATGGATGAAAGAATCTTCACCAGGAGA
>JAHISL010000047.1 GCA_018818185.1 Patescibacteria group bacterium
ATTCCTCGTCGACATAGAAGAGAAAGCCGATGTTTTTTGGTAAATCAGTTTTGGTAGAAAACAACATCATGGCGGCCAGACCACTTTTCATGTCAGTGGTACCACGACCGTAGAGCTTGTTGCCCTTTACTGTTGCGGTAGTGGGGTTGGTGTTCCAGTTGTCGTTAATGCCAACAGTGTCGATGTGGCCGATGACAAGTGTCTCAATATTCTGGCTATTGCTAGCCAGAATATTAAAACGACCATTGACAACCATTTCTTTTTCAACCGAAAGTTGGGTGTTATCTTTTAAATATTTGAAGATAAATTCCCCAATTTTTATTTCGTTGGTCGCCTCACCGGCGACCCAGGAGGGGATGGAGACTAATTGTTTGGTGAGTTCTAAAATTTTTGTCATATGGTTATAGTGTAATCTAATTTAGTAACAACCAATTTTACTTTCTTGGTCCCATCTTTTGTTTTCAGGGTTCCAGGTGTACTTCCAAGAAATTGGAAATTGACTACTTGAACCATAGTTTAAGTTATTCTCATATTTTACTAATGGCTCTCCTTGTTTTGGAGGAGTGGTGAGACAGATTTCACGCTGTTGACGTTTTTTTTCTTCCGTCTCGATAATCCTAGATTTAACCATGGTAGTAAAATTTATAACTGTTTGTTTTGGTTTTTCAATTATTTTTTGAAGAACTTTATTTTTTTCTTTCATATTTTTATAAATGTTTAATAAGTTTTTTATGTAGAGACGTAGCGTGCTACGTCTCTACTAGAGAATTATTTTTTGTTTAAAGCAGCTAATCTTTCTGCTTCTTTTCTCTCATTAAGTCTTTGGACAAAACCATCAAGTTGACGTTCTTTTGAAATAACACAACTAACAAGACTGTTTGGATCTTTTTCCAACATAATTTCAAATCTTTTTGTTTGACTTTGAGAGACATCAACATCCCAGATGTTTTTTTCTGGTACCCATTTATATCCATCTCGATATAATGGTTCACCTGGTGCAGGTGGAATATTAGATGTTTCTTCAAAATTATAAATGTCCATTGTTACTCTTTTTTCAACTGGTTGTGGTTGAGGTTTGTTTATATTTTCTTTCATATTTTTATTTTTTTATAAATGTTTGGGGACTTGGACATAATTTGTCCAATAAAAAATCCCCGGTGACGGGGATTTTGAGATATTAATTTAAATTGTTTAGGCCAAGACAACACCCCGCCGGTTGGTGACCACGGTATGGGTATGATGTAGAGAAATAAATTGTAAATAGGTCATGGGGTGGTATACCGGACTTGAACCGGCAACCTCAGCTTTCACAGAGCTGCGCTCTAACCAATTGAGCTAATACCACCATGTTTAAAGAGCTTTCCGATGTTGATTACTTTTTATCGGAGTCTTGTTTTTGGGAAAATTATTTCATTACGTTTAAAAAATTTTACCCAAAAAAAAGAAAAAAAACCGCTGTTGGCGGTTTTGGTTAATTGATATAGCAATTACCGCCAATTACTTGGAGGTATGGTGATGGTTTGAGATCACGTTTGCGAATATCATTGAGAGTATTGTAGCAACAATATTGGCATTGTCAACAATGGGGCTAATCTAAGGTGATTATTTGAAGAGCGGGGTAGGTTGAATTTTGACCATTAGTGTAAATACAGGTGATTTTTTGACCTTTCTTGAGATCGGAAAATTTTAGTTTTTTGTTGTCTCGAGTGATAATATTGGTCTTTGAGTCAACCTTGATTTGAAGTTCGCGGTTTTTGTTGTTAATCGGAATTAAAATTAAAACTGAGGTAGTGGTGGAAATGTCGGCAAGTTTTCCAACGGAAACATTTTTCTTGTTTTCAAGTGTGGCTGGATCAACAAGAATAATTTTTTTGACATAAACGAGATCGTCTTTTGCCAAGCTAAGAACGAGAACGTTTTGGCCGACTTTTAGGTCAGTTATTTTTATTTTATTGAGTTTGAGACTAACAAAGGTGGCGTCGTCGCTAATGGTGAAATCGTATACTTTGTCTTTGGCATTTATTTTTAAAATATTGTCGTTTATTTCGGTAATAACACCGACGTAGGCTTTTTTGGGGTTGATAGCTTGAGTTTGGTTAATTTCCTGAAGTTTATCTTTTACTTTTTGCTGAATTACTTCACGGATTTTTTGAATTTCCTCAATGGTGGTGCCAGAGGTGGGGGTTTGGGCGTAGGTCGAATTGAGGGGAAAGGAAAAGATAATGGCTAATAATAAAAGGGGGGTTAGATAAAATTTCATTCTAATTTGGTGGTTGAATAGGTAATAAATAGTTCTATATGGGCTTCTTGGTCGTTTTGGTTTATGGCAGTAATATTGATGACGTTGTAGCCAACTTCAAGATCAATCGGGAGGGAGAAATTACCTTCGGAATCGGCATCGAGGTGATAGTTTTTTATGGGGGTGGTAATTACAACAAGACTATCAGCATCAGTTTGGCCATTTAGAGTAGTTTTGCTGGTGGCGATAATGTCGTTATTTTGAGGAGAAATTATTTTTAAGTCAAAACTTTGAGTGTTGTCTGAAGAACTGTTTTGAGTATCATTGTCCTTATTTTCAGGAGCTGAGGTTGGAGCTGAAATTTTGGGAAGGTTTTGTTTTGTTTTGTTTGCTTGACCTTGTTTGACAAAGTATATGGTTCCGGTTAAGCCGAAACCGATTAGTAATCCAAACAAGACAGCAAGGGATAATTCCTTAATCATAAAGTTGCTTTAATGTTATCATAAGGTTATGGAAATAAAATATATGGGCGACAGCAGAATTTTTATAAAAGGTAAAAAAGAAAATGTTTGGATTAATCCAAATAAAGATGATTTTGCCC
>JAHISL010000048.1 GCA_018818185.1 Patescibacteria group bacterium
CGGAAAGAAGAAATGGTACCAACGTTTCCGAAAACAGCATTTTTGACCTCATCGTCCATTTGAGAAACAAATTGATTGGCCACAGTTAAATTAAGATGGTATTTACGAGCCTCGGAAAGAATAACAGCAAAATCTTGAGTAGCGAAGTTTTGAAATTCATCAACATAAAGATAAAAATCTCGACGTTTTTCTTCGGGAATATCTTGGCGGCTCATGGCGGCAATTAATATTTTTGGAATTAGAACTAAGCCCAAAAAGGCAGAATTTTCTTCACCAATTGAACCTTTTGCCAAATTGATAATTAAAATTTTGCCATTGTCCATGGCCTCACGAAAGTTAAATGAAGAAGTCCCCTGCCCGATGATGTTGCGCATCATGGTATTGGTGATAAAGCGGCCGAATTTGGAAACAATATAATCTAGAACCTCGGATTTGTGGAAATCATTTGTATTCGCAATTTGATCAGTCCAGTAGCGTTTAACCATAGGATCGTTCACCTTTGGAAGAAGATATTGAACATAGGAAGGATCAGTGAGACAACGAACTATTTCAATAAAAGTAGCACCAGGCTCGGTCATAACAGTCAACATAATGTTTCTGATGGCGTGCTCAAAACGAGGACCGACGATACCAGTTTTGTAGGGATCGTAAAGCTTGTACATTAAGTTGATAATTGAAGAGGTGACAAAATCTTTTTGATCTTCACGGTCACATTCCATGACATTAAAACCCATGGGGCGTTCGGTTTGAGAAGGATCAAAATAGATGACGTCTTCAATTCTTTCTGGGGGGATTCTTTCGAGGATGCTCTCATAGGTGTCGTGAGGGTCGATAAAACAAACACCACGACCGGCCTTGATATCCTGAAGAGCCATGTCGGCCAAAAGCCAAGATTTTCCAACACCAGTTTGTCCGACAATATAAAAATGACGTTGACGGTCACCGGGGGTGATACAGAATTTTCGACTAACACCACGATATAAATTATCACCAATATACATCCCCTCTTGAGGAGCATCTGGTGGCAAGGGAGCCTTTTTTGATTTTAACCAAAAAATATTTGGCGTTTCGACGGACTTGTTGGGAAAATGATAGATAGAGGCAACTTCGTCAGTGGAAAGGATAGTTTTATTTTTCCACCAATAGACAACTGGGTATTTGTAGACAAAATCATTGATAAATTGAGCCTTAAGGCGTATTTTCCGAGTAGATAGTTTGTTCCAAGGTGATTCAAGTTGCCCAAAACAGGCTTTTAAATTTGAGAGATTAGTTTTGGCAATTTCCTTGCTGGGAGCAACGGCAATGACTCGGAGGGCGACTTCAAAACCGGGCTTATTACACTTAGTCTCAATAGCCTCTAGTTGACGAGCGTCAACTTTATAGCTGGCCTTTTCGGGGTTACTTTCGGATTTTTTGGTGTTACTAATAAAACTTTTACCGGCCTTTGCCCAAGATCCGTTGGACGGAGAAAGAACTAATTGAATAGCGATAGTCTCCTCGGGGCTAAGTTTGGAAAGGACAGAGGTGAAGGCGGAAAGAGTGTCGGTGGGAATTTCTTTGTAGGTTTTTAAAGGATAAAAAGCAGATTTTTTTAGTCCAAGCCAGGCGGACTCGACTTTGCCATTTTCAGAAAATATATTGGGTTCATCGACAGCCTGGATGTCAGCACCGGCATAAATACTGTAAATTTGTTTTTCAACAAGATCCCGATATTTGGCAGGCAAACAAATATAAAAACGGATATCCTGATCGTTACCAATAATTTCAAGCGAGAGACTAGGTTGGGAGATAAAAACTTGGAGAAATTTGAACTTTGCGGAATTATAAAGACTAGCCATGACACCAATGATTGATTCAGTAGCATCAATTTTTATTTCATTGTCTTGGGGAACGGCAACTAAGAGAGTAATTTGCTCGAGAGATTGTTTTTCACGATCGCGCCACCGATACCATAGAATAAAAGCGTAACCTAAGAAAAGGAGTAATAAGATTACCAGAGCAATTACCGGAAGAAATAGAAGCCATTGAGTAATAGTATTAAAAATATTATCGGGGGACATCGTCTGTTTTGAAAATAACGTTACCATCTTTCATTTTGATATAGCGAAGATAGAAGGTTGTTAACCACCGACCAGCCTCTTCAAAGGGCTTTTTTAAACCAGAAAGAAAGGTCGATCGGGTAATGGGGAGGCTTACTTTTGGGTCAACGGGAGAGGCGGCGGTAATCAAAGGTTGACCATTATCGTCGCTTATTTGGGTAGATAACGAGGCCGATGGGTCTTCTTCGACTTTTTGCATCCAAGTCTTTATTTCCCGAGGGATAGGTTCTTTGTTGTTTGCTTCGCGACCAATATCAACCATCCTGACGGAGGACTCGACGGCTGAAGTTGGTATTTCTTTGTTTCTTTCCCTAGTTTCTGGCATTATAAAAGTATAGGTCAAACTTGCTATAATTCCAACAGTGTGACAATAGTAGGTTTGCAATCGGACAATAAAAAATTGAAAAACATAATAAACCCACGAGGAGAAGTTAAAAAAATTGACAATAGTCGCCTGTGGATGCCGGTGGCAACAACAGCATTGGTAATTTTTTTAGTAGCGGCAGCGATATGGTTTTTTAAGGGAGGTAGTTTTAGGCTATACGCTAGTGCTTTTTTTGGTTTGTATTTTGTGACGGGCCAAATATGGGTGTCAGTGTTGATGATCGGAATCATGCAAAATATTGTTTTTTTGCCTTTACGTTTTATTGGAATGAGAATGTCAGATTCCTTTAAAGATTTTGAAGAAAAAATTGAAAAAAAACGAGACGCGGAAGCATATATAGTTTTTACAGAAAAAGTTAAAAAAGGTGATTTGTCGATTATTTTTTATATTTTTAATTTTGTAGTAAATGCGATTGCCTTTTTGTCAGCGGGGAGAATTTTTTTAATCGATTTTTACACAAAAAAATTAGATCCAAATTTATTGTACAAATGGATCCCCTATCCAGATTACCCATTAGTTGGGACAGATTTTCGTTTTCCATTTTTTAAGATAACAGAAACAGTATCGGTGAGTTGGCTGAAAATTTTGTATATCTGGCTTGGGATTAGTTTGTTTTTTGCGGCAATAAAATTTATTTGGAGAATCTTAAAGTGGTTTTTGTCAAAAAATGAAAGACTACTAAATGCGAGAATTAATTACAATAAAATAATGTTGCAGACAGGTGGATTTAGTGGAACTTTATTGTTAGTCTCAGTAATTTTATTAAGAAACTTTCCTGTAAAATTTCAAAATTGGTTGTTGGTGGCAGATTTGACCCGTCAAAACACAACTATGAACATGGTGACGGCAGTGGGGACATTTATTACGACACTACATGCGGGATATACCAGGGCAAGAATTGATGCAGTGATTGCAGAAAAAAGAGGGATTGATGAAAAGATTCGAAAAACGGTGATGAATAGTAAGATGAGAAATAGTTTTAAAAATGCTTTAATTTTGGGAGCGGGAGCATTTTTACTAACAAACCAAATCCCCTGCGCTTTTGAGTTGTCAGTGGCAATGTTTGAATTACTTTATATATTATCGCCCTACACTTTTGACAGAATTTTAATCAACGCAGGAGCAAACAGACAGAAAAAAGTGGAGGAATTAGCAATAAGTAACGACTAAAGGAATATGGAACATAAAGATTTTGTTGAATGTCTAAAAAAATACCGAGAATTGATTTGGCCAGTGATAGACAATAATTTAAAAACAATTGTTGACTTTGAAAAAAGTTGTCGACCTAAGAAGAAATATCAATTTTTGGTCGATCTGCATCAAGAGATATTTGAGGTTTATCCAAAAAGAATGGGTAAATATTTTAGACCAAGTATGGTAATGCTAACTGGTGAAGCGATGGGGGTGAGTCGAGACAAATTATTGAATACAGCCGCGGCACAACAATTGTCTGAAGAATGGATTTTAATTCATGATGATGTTGAAGATGATTCGGCCCAAAGACGGGGGAAAGAGGCGCTACACCATATCTATTCTAAGGAGTTGGCAATAAATGCTGGTGACGCTTTGCATGTTTTGATGTGGCGAATGCTGCAAAATAATCGCAAGATAATTGGAGAAGATAAAACTTTTGAGATTATGGCAGAATTTTCAAGGATGCTTAACCGAACAGTTTTAGGACAGACAATCGAAATAAAGTGGACACAAGAAAATAAGAAAAATTTGGAGGACGAAGACATTTTGCTGATTTTAGAAAGTAAAACTGGTTATTACACCGTGGCGGGTCCAATGAGAGAGGGGGCAATTATCGCTGGCGCAAGCCCGAATCAAATGGAAAAAATTTATGAGTTTGGAAAATTGACTGGATACTGTTTTCAGATTAAGGATGACCTGCTAGATTTGACGTCTGATTTTGCGGGACTTAAAAAACAGACAGGGAACGATATTTACGAGGGTAAAAGAACTATAATGTTGGCACACTTAATGAGGGTGATTGAGGGAGAAGATAAAAGAAAGTTAAGCAATGTATTAGAAAAAGATCGATATCACAAAAGCCCTGATGAAGTAGAGTGGGTAATAGAAAAAATGAAGGAATACGGAAGCTTGGATTATGCAGATAGACTTATGAAAAAATTTGGTCAAGAAGCTCAAGAATATTTCTTAAAAAATCTAGGTTTTCTGAAAAAATCCCCAGCGCGTGATTTTCTGGAGTATCTCCCTGAGTTTTTAATTAACAGAGATCACTAGTTAAATATCTTTTTAGGTATTTTTTATCTTCGGTAATTTCCTTTTTAACCCATATCAAAGAGTCTTTTGGGTAAGTGGTTTTGTGATTCATTTCTAGACGCAAAGCTTGAATAAGCCTGGTATCGGTTGCTAAATATGCTTTTATGGCATGGTCAACGCCAATGATTTTTGATTTCCCAAATATAATCCAAGCCTTATTTTGATAAATTAAAAAGTCTCTGACAACTTCTATGTAATTTTTATAAATTACTTTTGGTCCTTGATTACAGGCCCATGTGTAGGCAATGCCACGCTGAAAACTAATTGTAGACTTATCGGCAATGGAAATAATATTGTCCAATAAATTAGAATTACCATCAATTATTCTTTGATCGTGGTTATCGATGGCGTTGACAACTGTATTTATTTCCTCCTGATTTAAAATACCATTTAAGATCGTTTTGGTAATTGAGGCTGAGCTACTTTCGTGTTCTTCTTGACCACCACCAGTTGCCGGACGATAAATATCGTGAAACAAACCAACGATATAAGCTAAGTTTGGATCTTCGTATTTGTTTAATTTTGCTAATTTTTGACAATGATTTGCTACTTTTATGAGATGAGAAAAACCATGGCCGGAGGTGGGAGGATTCTGTCTTTGATAATCAATAATTAAACTGATTATCTCTTTCCGATTACTCATTGAGTGATTATATCTCATATTTACGAGAAGAAATTGACAGATGGTAGAATAGGCCAGTGGAAAACCAGGTTGATGAAATCAAAAAAAAGCTAGATATTGTGGAGGTAATTAACAAGTTTGTTCCGCTTAAAAAAAGAGGACGACATTATGTGGCCTGTTGCCCTTTTCATCAGGAGAAATCCCCTTCCTTTATTGTGTCTCAAGAATTACAAATATATAAGTGTTTTGGTTGCGGAAAGGCGGGCGATATGTTTTCTTTTATGGAAGAATATAATCGAATTGATTTTAGAGAGGCGATGGAAGACCTGGCAAAAATGGCGGGGATTAAAATTACTTATTCGGCGAACTTTGATAAAAGTGAAAATAAAAAAAGAAAGTTGTACGAGATAAACAAAGAAGTGGCAAAATTTTATCATCATTTATTGACGAAACATGTTTTGGGAAAGGAAGCTTTGGAATATGTTAAAAATAGAGGAATTAGTGAAGAAACTCTGAGAAAATTCCAAATCGGCTTTTCCCCAAAAGATAGTCGTTTGATACTAAGCTATTTACAAAAGAAGAATTATTTAGTCGATGATTTGATCGACAGTGGAAGTTTTGGAAAAAGTAATTATAACCGAGGTCAATATTATGATCGATTTCAGAGTAGATTAATTTTCCCACAAGTTGATTTTCGAGACAGAGTGGTGGGATTCTCTGGTAGGATTTTGCCGGGAACAACGAATCCAAATTTGGCAAAATATATTAATTCCCCGGAAACTGACGTCTATCATAAAAGCCAAATGTTGTTTGGGATGAATTTGGCAAAGGAGAGCATCAAGAAAAAAAATTGGGTGCTATTGGTAGAGGGAGAGCTTGACATGATTAGTCCATTTCAGGCCGGAATTGAAAATGTAGTCGCCATAAAGGGGACAGCCCTAACCGAGGAACAGTTACAACTAATCAAAAGATATACAGACACAATTATTTTGGGTCTAGATTCAGATTTTGCCGGAAATAAGGCGGCAATCAGAAGTATCGAGCTGGCAGATAAAATGGACTTTGAAATAAAGGTACTAGATTTAGAGGACAGATATAAGGACCCTGACGAGGCGGTACGAGACAATGTAGAGTTTTTTAAAAATAAAATAAAAAAAGCGGAATCGATTTGGGACTTTATATTAAAATCGGCAGTAAAGAATTACGGCACAG
>JAHISL010000049.1 GCA_018818185.1 Patescibacteria group bacterium
AAATATTTTCAGGGAATGGCAATGAATAGTTTTGCCAGAGATTTGAATAATTTTAACTCGGCGACAACAAGTGGATTAACAAGCTCCCCTTCTGGGTCGAGCTCATGGTCGGGTGGAAGTGGCTTTAGTGGAGGTGGACACAGCGGAGGTGGCTTTGGAGGTGGCGGCGGAGGAAGCTGGTAAGACTATTCGCGACAACAATCGAGAACCTTGCCAATAATATTACTGACCTTGCCTAAAAAATCAGATTTTTTGTAGATGAGTGGAGTATCTTTTGACTTGGCCGGAAGAGATAACTCTTTGCCTTTTATAAGACCAAGGTTGATGGCCCAGAAAAGATTATAGAGATGGTAGGATTTTTTAAAAAAGCCCAGAGCGGCTTTTTTGTCGCCCTTGGTTTGGGACTTGGTACCGACCTCAAAGAGACGCATAGAAGCGGCTAACAGATGCTTACTGGTGCACCAAACTTCACCCTCGGGATCTTTGACGATAAGCTTGAGTAACTCTTTGCGCATTTCACGGGCTTCATTGAGCAAATCAAAATATTTGGTCTTGCCGGTTTTGTTGGCGGTAAAAAAGAAATGTTCTTCGATACTAATTAAATTCATTATGGCAATAGATAGATCCTCGTCAGAACTTAGGTCAAGTTTATGACCAGCTTCGGCAGTTTTTATTTTATCCATGAATTTTTTGAGATCTAGGGTGTCGGTCATATTTTGGATTATTATAGCTTAAAAATAAGCTTGAAGAAAAAAGTAATGATAATTACGGAAATTAAGGGAAAAACAACTCGGGCATAGGGGAAAAGTGTTTTGTTGCCGTTTTTCTTTTTGGTGAAAGCATAGATAAAATTTCCAATGATCATTATGATCAAACCTGAAACCTGGCCCAAAATGATTTTATTGAGACCTAGAACTTGATTAGCGGTTGAGGAGAGCTGGCCGGTGAATTGAAAATAGGTTAGAGTGGTGATTAATAAAATTAGGGCCAAGATGTAGGGGTTTTTAAATATTTTATATCTTAATTTGGGGGCTAACCAAAAGGCAATGGCAGTGTTGAGGGCGGAAATCCAGACAGAAACTAAGAGATCGTCAACGCCAAGTTTTTTGGCGATAAGCATTCCCCCACCAACAGTAACGATACAGACAGGACATTGAGCGTAAGCTGGGCTAATAAAAGGCATAGTTTATTTTATATAATTAATTAATAGTTGACAGGATCTAATTATACTACTACAGTAGTAGTCATGAATAAAGAAACAATAATAGTGATGGTTTTAGTAATAGCTGCATTTTTTGGGGGTGTTTATTTTTCAAAAGGAAGTGTAATCGGTGAAAGCGATGTAGCAGTTCCAACAGGAAGCGAAACACAGCCAGTGGCGAGTGAAGTAAGCATAGATAAGGTAAAAGCATTGTTTAATGACAAAAACATTGTTTTGGGAGATAAAAATAGTAAGCTGTTGATTGTAGAATTTAGTGATCCAAGTTGTCCTTTTTGTAGCATAGCTTCGGGAAAAAATCCCGAACTGAATAAGCAAGTCGGGAATCAATTTTTGATGAAAGAGCAGGGCGGAACATACGTGGCACCAGAACCAGAAATTAGAAAATTAGTTGATGAAGGAAAGGCGGCTTTTGTGTGGCTTTTTGCTAATGGTCATGGAAATGGAGAACTGGCAACCCAAGCATTATATTGCGCCAATGAGTCAGGTAAATTTTGGGAGGTACACGATTTGTTAATGGGGGCTGAAGGTTATGATTTACTGAATGATACCGTACAAAATGATAAGGGTCAGATTGGAGTTTTGGCTGATTTTTTGAAGAGTGCAGTTAGTACTACAGACATGAAAAACTGTATAGATAGCGGAAAATACGCTGGTAGAATTAGTGAGGACACGGCGGTGGCAGGAGAGATGCAATTTGAAGGCACACCTTACTTTATTGTTAACACGACTAGATTTGTGGGAGCATATAGCTTTACTGAAATGGAAACAGCAGTCAGCGAAGCATTGAAATAGGTTTTTTTGATAAAATCTCTACATGAAAATGATGTTTCTGAATGCCTGGTGGGGCACAAGAGGGAGTGTTTTATGGAAATATATTGGTGAAGAGTCGAAGAGGATAGATATCTTTTGTTTTATAGAAACAGGCGAAAAATTTAAGGCTAAGTGTGACGAGATATTGCCAGAATACACCTCGGTGTCAACAGTTAAGGACGTATTTGAAGAGGTTGAACACTCGATCTCGGTGTATGTAAGAAATGGAATTAAGATTTTGAAATCTGAGACAATTTTGGACAACGATATTTATACCGGAGCATCACTTTTTACTGAAATAGAAAAAGATGGGAAGAAATTAAATATTGCCAGTGTCCATGGAGTGGCCAATCCCGGAGATAAACTTGATAATCCAAAGAGACTGGAACAGTCACGGATAATTGTTGATTATATGGCAAAGATCAAGGGAGCGAAGGTTGTTGGTGGAGATTTTAATTTAGAAAAGGACACAGAGAGCGTGAAAATGTTTGAAAAAAATGGTTATAGAAACTTGATAGAAAAATATAAAATCGAGACTACAAGAAATCGCCTTACCTGGGAAGTATGGCCAGATAATAAACAGTTGTGGGCGGATTATCTATTTGTTGGCCCGGAAATTAAAGTCAAGAGTTTTGAAGTGCCCAAAAACGAAGTGTCCGACCACCTGCCCTTGATTTTGGAAATTGAGGAATAGAAAAAGCTATATAATATGTCTATGGTGTCGAATTGTGTCGTTGAGTGCGAAGGATTAGGAGATATGAAGGTACTAGTAACAGGAGTATATTGCCGAGGAATTTTTACAAGACACGACGGAGGCCAACTAAAAGAAAATGAGGGAATTAAGGTTTCGGGAACTTGTCCACAATATGAAAAATGCCCACAAAGTTTATGGACTTATTGTAGGGATAACGGAATTCCGAAAAAGAGAGGCAGTTAAAACTACTTATCTTGACAACAACAGTTGCCATTTTTACAGCCACAAGTACAAACGGTGTCTGAGTTTGAGCCACAAGAAGAATTTGAATTGCAGGTACAATTTTTATCGGTCATTTTTTGATAATGATTAATTACTACGATTGTAGTAGATTTACTATTCAATGTCAAGAATGATGGTTTTTTACCAAAAGATAGGTTATTGGAGAAATAAAAATAAGAATAATTGCCCCAAGAATAGAGTAAATTGCCCCGACTCCAACAGAGTCCGATAAATTTCTGGTAAAAAAAACAGTGGAGACATACACGATATTTAGAAGAAGACTTAGAAACGAAAGGGCTGTGGCTCGAGAGCGGGAATCAAATTCTTGGTTAACATATTTATCTAGAAGGGTAAATCTAAGTGAGGAAGTAAATTCAGTGGCGAGAATAATGGAAACGATCCAAAAACCATGAATATAAAAGGCGGGGAGAAATGATAAGATAGAGAAGATAAACATGGCAATGTAGATATTTTTGCGATTAAAAAAATATTCTAGGTGAGCAATAATAACGGCAAAAAGTGACTTGATGAGATAAACAAAAAAGAAGAGGATCCCCTGTTTGTCGGGACCAAAACCATTTTGCTGAGCATAGACATTACTAAAAAAATAGGTGGCCGCCCAAGAGAAACCGCCAATGACAACATAATAGATTGAGAGAAAGGTAATGTGAGCGTTTTTAAAGGCTTCGTGAACGCCGGTTTTTGTTTGTCTTAGATAGGATCTGAAAGAAAATTTTTCTGAATCAATTTTTGGTTCGGTAAGTTGAGTGGCGAGAAGGCCGGCAACAAAGTAAACAACTCCATATAAAACATAGGGCAATGGAATCCAAATCTTGTAGAGAAAACCACCGGTGAGGGTACCAATGGCGATGGCGATACGATAAATTAAACTTCCTTTACTGGTAACTTTGGCATATGTATCCTCCAATGAAAGATCTTTGAGAGAGTCGTAAAGAAGGGCGGAATCGGCCCCAGAAATAAAGGTGGTCGTGACTCCCCAAATGAAAAAGAAAACAACCAGCCAGGGAAAGGAAGGGAGAAAGCCAAAAAAGAAAAAAAGAGTAGCGGATGAAAGCATGCCAAGAGCGATTGATTTTTTCCGACCAAAGATGTCAGCGAAGGCGCCGGTAGGCAACTCAGCAACAGTTCCCACCAAAGCTTGAATAACCTCAAGAAGAGCTAGGCCAGCAAAATTGGTAAAACGGAGCTCAAAGGCAACCCAGACTGGTAGGAAAAAAATTAAACCAAGAAAAAATTTTTGGAAATAATAAAGAGTAATGTTTCGTCTTAGTCCCTGTTTATAGGCGATATCGGTCACAGAAAATTATATCATTTAAAAGTGTGGTGGCAAGTAAATTATCAATGATAAAATCAAAACTATGGACGACAAAAAGGAAAAATTATTGACTGAGTTGAAAAAATATGAGGATAAAGTTCTTCAACTTAAGAAGGATTGTGCCGAATTTAAGGCCGGTGGAAGCAGATATGGCGACGAATACGGGGAAATTCAGATAAAAGTTTATGCTGATATGATTGATTCGATTAAGTCTGAAATAAAGAGACTAGAAAGAAAAACCTGATTTTTTGACGGATTTTTTAAAGGCCGGGATAACAGAATCACCATATGAGGTAAAAAGACGACGAAAAAGATCTTGAAGAAGATCAGAGGCAAAGGCTTTTTTACTTTGGGCGGCATGATAAAAAAAGACATTGCCAACTCTTTTTCGAGTAAGAAACTCTTTGTCGGTCATTCTTTTCAGAACGGTCATAACGGTGGTATAGGCATACTTTCCGTCAATTTTTTTTAAAACTTCAGCAGGTTTTAAGGGATTGGGGCTAGACCAAAGGACGTCCATAATTTTTTGTTCAAGGACACCGAGCATTTTACACTTACCATTACAATGACAATCACAATTCATTAGTCCGATTTTAGCACCTTTTAATTACTTTTTTTTCTTGTCAAGACGATCTAGCTTTAGAATCCGAACTCCAAAATAGACGACGAGAGCAATGACAGCGAAATCAATAAAAGAGGAAATAAAATCACCATACATGAATTTGGCAGGACCAATGGAGAAGTAAGCGTCTTTAAGACCACCGGCGAGACCTAAAATTACCCCTAAAATGGGGTTAATTAAATCATTGATAAAAGCAGTCACAAATTTGGAGACAGCACCTCCGAGGATAAAACCTACAGCTAAACCAACAACTCC
>JAHISL010000050.1 GCA_018818185.1 Patescibacteria group bacterium
ATATTTTTTTGTGCGCCCACTGAGAATCGAACTCAGATCAACGGTTTCGCAAACCGTCATTCTATCCGTTAAACTATAGGCGCAATGAAACACTGAATTATACCCTAATTACCCCTTTTTGTCCTTTTTTCGATCCTCTAGCGGCAACCTCTCGGCAAACCATCTTGTCAATTTATCTACAAAGGTAGGGGAATCTTCCAATAGAGGAATTTTTTTTACCACAATCTCTTTAATTTTATCCTGATCTTCCGGCTTTATTACCAACGACACCATTCTCGGAAATCTCAAGTTTGTTTCAAAATTTATCGTTTGGTTCGACAAACTCTTTTTAAACCAAAATTTTCTCAAGTCTCTCCACTCATATCTCAGCTCCCCAAAATACACCGCCCAATTCGTTACCTTATTTTTTATCACTCCAGGTGGTACCGCTGACAAAGCATAATACAAAAATAATACCGATATTAAAGCCATTATTAAAAAGAACTCTTTTATAAAAATCAATATCACTGACACCAGCACCAAAATTGCTACTGCTGTTACCCAAAAATCCCTGTCTTTCTTTTGATAAGCTCTCTCCGGCGCAGACCATTCAAACCAAACCTTTTCTTCGTTCAGATTGTTCGCTTCTTCAACCGGATTTTTATTTTCTTCCATTGAAAATATCATAAAGCATTTCAACCTCAAAAGCTACTCAACTTCGCCAAATTTACAATCTGTTTTGATGGTAAAATAGCAAGATAAAGTTTTTCAAAAAACTTTAGCATGGAAGGGTGCGCCGAATGGTAAGGCACAGGTTTGCTAAACCTGCGTCCCGCAAGGGGCATGGGGGTTCGACTCCCCCCCCTTCCGCACTTCGACAAAACGATGTTTCGTTGTAAACAACAAATGATTTGTCACTGCTATAATTGGCCATGAAAAAAATAATTTTCATCGGAGTGATATTGCTAACTATTTCTATTAGCGCTTTTTATTTCTTAAGCAATCAAAAAGATAGTCTCAACGATCCAAAACAAGAAGTTTTGAGTCAAACCTTGTCAATTTCAAAACAATATACCTCACTTAGATACCGGACTGAAAATGTTTTGGAAAAGGCAAAAGAGTATGGAGATTACGACAAGTGGAATCAGGATATGTCCGCTATCATTGAAGACTGGCAGGCGCTGGAAGTTGAGATTTTAAAACTTGAAGAAAACGCCGACAAGTTGGCCAGTGAAAAAACAACCCTTAATTTTGTTAAAGATATTTACGCTTTCGATTCAGTCGAAGTTCAAAAAGTAATTGAAAGTGCACCGATGGGAAGACAGGTAAGAACCTTGGCTAAACATTTCGGAGTAGATGTCAAAATGGCTCAACTAATTCTGAATCAAACCCAAGACCTAGTTACTCGTGAAGCTTATGGTGAAGAGGGAGATGTCTTTGAAACCTGTGAACAGAATTCAATGAGAATAAAAAATGGAGCCAAGGTGACGGTGTTTGTCGGCGGAGTGGTTTTGACAGGAGGCGCCTCAGCTGTTGCTGCCAGTGGTGTGGTCGCCAAAACGGCCCTAGTCGTCTCCGGCGCTGATTTAGTTTTAGAAGTAGCCGATGATGAAGCCAAAATTGCCCTCGGAGACAAAAACAAGGTCTCGGAAATGGTGGGCAAAGTCAGAACTGTCACCGAACCAGCCGCCAGCATTCTCACCATTGTTAATCTCCCGGGAAATGTATCTAAAGCCATGGAAAAAGTCAGCGCTCTTTCATTTGCTGGAGACCAAATTAGATCAGTGGTTCAGGACGAGAAAATTTTAGGAATTAGTATTAAAACTGATGAAAAGGGTGAAGTCAAAGCTGTCGTCAGTGGCCTAACTGAAACTGAATTAACTGAGTGGAAGAAGGAAAATAATATCACCACAGTTCAATCAATTGAAGAAATAATTAAACAAATCGAAGAAGAAATTATAGAAGAGCAGAAGCCAACAGAAGCTCCCAAAGAAGAGGTAAAAAAAGAAACTCCAAAAACTAACTCAGACAGTAATTCTAATCAGATTTATAAAATAGTAAATGTCAGCGGAGAATCTTACATGATGGATGCCTGTCTTAGCTCAACCTGTTGGGATGATCTAGCGGCTAATCCAGTAGAAGATAGAGATGTCGGTGGCATTTATACCATGGGAAAAGTCTATGGCCAGGGAGAAGGTTTTAGAAGTGGTTTTCGGCCATCAGAAGTAAAGGCCAGTGGTAAATTAGTGGAAACTTCGCCAAATAATTACAAAATAACAATTTATTTAGCCATCGCTCCCTTTGAAGGTCCAAAAAACAAGACCATTGAATATGGAACTTGGCAAAACCATTCAGTAGAAATAAAGGCAAAATATGGAGATGAGCCAGTGATTGAATGGGATGGCAGCAGTTTAAAGCAAGCCAAGTAGATAATTATAAGTATAAATTGACTTGTTAAAATACTTTATGAACAAAAAAAGCGGAATAATTTTGATTTTAATCATAATTTTAGTTGCTTTAGGAATATTCTTTTCAAAAAATAAATCCAAAACCACAACACCGTCTTTGTCTACAAGCGACAAAAATGAACAAAGTTTTCTAATTGATGGATTTCCAATTAAAGAGGTTCCTCTCTATAAACTTAATAAGATTAGTTCAAATAAAATTTTTGTAAACACCGATCCCAGAAACCTATCTGGGTTTGATGAAAGTAACTTCGCCTATTTTAATGTTGTCCTTTATTCAGACGCCAGCCAGGAAGAATTTCTAAATTACTATAAAAATTTATTCGATAGTCAAATTGTTGAAGAATATATGAGTCCAGACATGGTCAAGGGAAAAATCGGACAATACAAAGTCTCGGCCGCACATTATGGATCAGGCAACACTGGTTATTTGCAGGTTCACTTGCCAGTCTATAACGATGAGAGTGTCGAGAAATACTTTTTAGATTTCCCCAAAATCATAGAGACAGATTCAAGACTCATTGAGCACGAAAAATCTTATGGTTTGTTAAACCAAAAAGGCGGAGAAATTGAATATACAAAGTATTTCACCGTGATTGATAGTGGGGATCAAAACAACGACGGAATCGATGACGAGGATGAATTTTTGCAGCTTGAGGAAAAATATAAAAACGATTATTCTGGCAAACCAGAATATTCATACAACCAAGAGACTGGGACCATGAGATGGAAGGACAATGATTTCGATGCCACCTTGGTAATTTCCAAAGATCATGGCCGTATCTACTTGATGTTGAGAAAAGGCAAACTAAATAATTAATTTATTTGCGACCAAGTTGTTTTCACTTTATTCTTGCCTAGATTTTTCGACTATCATAAGCCCAGTGGAGCAACACCTGTCTTTGTTTTGGCCGACACTTTAAATCATTCTTTTGACAGTTTTTTTTGATCTGAGCTAAATGTCTTTTTATCGCCAACCATCTTCTTATTTGTCTTTCATCGTCTTCACCTCTCCTTCCCATGTAATAACGACAATACCACTGAAACCAACCTCTGGGGTCTTCTTCGTAAATCCAACCTCTTTTTCGCCACTCGGATAGTGGTTGACTAGCGTTTTTTTTAAAAAAATTTAATTCAGGGTCGTGGAATTCATGACACAGCTTTACTGCTTTAAACCAGTCTTTGGGAAATTCATTTTTACAGTCGCTCATATATTTACCCCCAAAAACTCCGAGCTTCAACATTTCCTTAGGAGTCA
>JAHISL010000051.1 GCA_018818185.1 Patescibacteria group bacterium
ATCCCTATTCTACCGAGCTTGATTTTTTATCTCTCTTGCTCTATTTTAGAGTTGAAGAAACAACAATATTCGTGTTCCACCTGCTTTGAGAATATCGATAAAGTTGTTTCTTTTTTTTGGTTTTTTAGGTAAGTTTTCAAGCTACAAGCGATGAAAACTTGCTTAAAAGTCCAATCCCCTATGGCTTTGATTTATCAAAATCCATCGGGACTTATTCCGATTTTCTCTCACTGCTTACATAATAATCAACTTCCCACCCAATTTAGCCATCGCCTTAATTTGGCCTTCAGCCCACTTATCTTTCTTTCGTAACTTCTCCCACCACTTTTTTAGCATTAAGAAACTATAACATCGGTTTTTTTACTTGTCTATAACCTATAAGAAATTAGTCACAAAAAAGTACTAAACCTATATTATTTTTTTCCATACATTTTAGGTTCAAAATATACTCAAAATCTTCTTTATCAACACTATGTGGATAACTACCATATTTCTACCCTTCACCTAATCCTCTTAAACAAACGAAACAAAACGAGGACAAACCAAGACCCCCTAAATTTCAAAAACATAAATCCTGCCTAAATTAACTCTTTCAACCCCTTTATACTATCTATAGTCAGCATTTCTTTTCCCAAACTCTTTATTTCTTTTGCCCTTTTTTCCGCCATTTTCACTCTTCTAACCTGTCCCAACAACGACACCTCCCCTATCAACACTGGACTTGAATTACCTTTGGCAGATTTTATAACCTTATTTTTATAGCTAGAATAAATCGCTCCGACTACCGCCAAATCACAACCAGGGTCAGAAATTTTAATTCCTCCCGACACTGAAACAAACACGTCCTCCTTATATAATGGTATCCCCAATATCTTTTGTGCAACTGCCACCAGCAATTGCCCCCTATTAAAATCTATTCCTGAAAAAATTCTTTTTGGCATTTGCGAAAAACTTTCCGTCACCAAAGCTTGTATCTCAACTAGCAATGGTCTCGTTCCCTCCATCACCATACTAATAGTTGATCCAATCTGAGGTACTTTGCTATCAATTAGACTCACCTCCTCCGAAGAAATTTCTCGCAATCCTTTTTCCTCCATCCGAAACACTCCCACTTCGTCAGTTGGGCCAAACCTATTTTTATCAACTCTTAAAATTCTTAACTCCCCACTTCTTTCTCCTTCAAAATACAAAACCGTATCCACCATATGCTCCAACATTTTTGGTCCAGCAATATCTCCCTCCTTAGTTACATGTCCCACAATAAAAATAGCCATCCCTGTCTTCTTTGCGATTTCAACCAATCTAAAAGTCGATTGCTTTATTTGACTAATACTTCCTGGTGCCCCAGAACCCTCCATATCCGAAATCATCATCTGAATCGAATCGACCACCGCTATTTTGAACACATTATTTGTTCGTTCCAAAATCTCCTCCACATCATCAACTGAATTTGTCTCTAAGATATCGAACTTTTCTTTATCTAAGCCTAATCTTTGCACTCTTAAACCAATTTGTTCAGCCGTTTCCTCCCCTGCCACATATAAACCACCTATCTTGCCAAGTAATTGTGTCAACAGCGTACTTTTTCCTATCCCCGGTTCACCCCCAAACAACACCACTTGACCCCGAACAATTCCCTTACCCAATACTCTATCAAACTCCCCAATATTCGTGGTAAATACACTAGTACTGTCTTTACTTTCTATCGCCATCCCACTAAGTTTCTTTATCTCCTTTGACTCTCCCAAACTTTTTCGAGACCGTCGCCCTTTAATACTTTTTCCCAAACTTTTTACTTCCTTAATACAGTTCCATTCTTTACAAGCACTACATTGCCCACTCCATTTCGAAAACTCATTTCCACAATTAGTGCATACAAAAACGCTCTCAGAAACTTTTTTCATCCTTAATTGTATCAATCTTTGACAAAATCTTTCATTCTAGGGGCTCTAATAAAGTCACTATAAAAAGACCCCCAACCTTCGGCCTTATTCTTTGACTATCTTCATTGTTGGGCTCATTGTCGCCTCTTCAGAACTATCCAACTCAATTATTGTCGGTCTATC
>JAHISL010000052.1 GCA_018818185.1 Patescibacteria group bacterium
ATTGGGACGAGATTTCCCATGGCTATAATTCATATTCCTTACTAAAAACAGGCCACGACCAGTGGGGAAAAGCCTGGCCAATTTTTAATTTTCGTGCCTACGGGGATTACCCCACCACCGCCAATCTATATTTCACTCTTCCCTTTGTAGCCATCTTTGGCTTAAACGCTCTATCCATACGACTTCCTGCGGCCATTTTTGGGGTCCTATTTGTCATCTTCAATTACCTTTTAGCCAAATTTATTTTAAAAAATGAAAAACTTGCCCTGTTTAACATGCTTTTGGCCGCCCTGTCTCCTTGGGCACTTTTTCCCTCAAGAGGAGTTTTTCAATCAAACCTAGCCCAACTATTTTTTATTGCGGCAATATATTATTTTTACAAATCCTTATTAAAACCCAACCTTGCCTATTTATCGGCTATATTTTTTGGAATTTCCTTGTACTCCTACCACAACACCAGAATTGCCGTGCCCTTACTTATCACCTTCTTTGCCATCTACTATCAAAAATCTTTAAAAAATAAACATCATTTTATTTCTCTAATAATATTTCTCTTTTTTGCCATCCCAAATATGCTCAACCTTTTTTCCCCTGAATCTCAAGCCAGAAATCGCTGGGTCGGTATTATTAATCCAAATTCTATCAACCTCATCAATGAACAGCGTCGACTTTACACCGGTCCACCGGCTTTAAACAGGCTCGTAAACAATAAAGCAACTTACTATGCAAAAAAAATATTTACAAATTATGTTGAGCTTTTCAACCCAATTCCCTTATTTTTTCAAGGTTCTCAGAATTATCAGTTCAACCCCCCAGCCACTGGCTTATTTTTCATAATATTAATCCCTTTTTTTTATGTTGGCCTCTTTCGTCTTCGGCAATTTTTCATTCCTCTACTAATCTCTCTTCTTCCTGCCGCCATGACCGTTGGTGATTTTCCCTCAATTAGAGCCACAATTGCCCTTCCTTTCTATTTTCTAGCCATAACCTATGGTCTCTCCTATATCAAAAAAAGACCTATGGCTTTTTATCTCGTCCTCATTGTCTTTTTTGTCGAGTTTTTCCTCTATTGGGGCAAATACACTAATTACAATCGTGATTACTCTCATAACTGGCAATATGGTTACCAAGAAATGGTCACCAAACTGAAAAACTATTACCCAGATTATGATCATATTTACGTCACAAAAAAATATGGTGAAGCTCATGAGTTTATTCTTTTCTTTTGGCCCTGGGATCCACTTTCATACCAAAACGACAAAAGCTTAAACTGGGATTTTCATGCTGACTGGTATTGGGTCAACTCATTTGATAAGTTTATCTTTCTCAATGATTGGGAAATTATCGACACAGCACTTCTCCCAAATTCTCTCCTCATCACCTCACCACAAAATTATTTAAAGACCAATTCTAATTTAATCAATAAGGTCTATTTTTTAAACGGCCAAGAAGCCTTTGATTTTGTAAGCTATGACTAAAGAAAAATTACTGTTAATTTTTATCATTCTTTTTGCCTTTGCTATTCGAATCTATCACTACAACTATCCTCCCTTACTATGGGATGAGGCCGCACTGGGATATAACGCCTATTCAATTTTAAATACTGGTCGAGACGAGTATGGCAAATTTTTACCCTTAGTCTTTAAATCTTTTGGAGATTATAAACCGGGTCTATATGTCTACCTCACTCTTCCATTTATAGCTATCTTTGGGTTAAATTCACTTTCTGTCAGATTACCTTCAATCATATTAGGCTCACTATTACCCTTACTTGCCTATCTATTAACAAAGAAACACAGTCAGTCAAAAACACTTCCTCTCTTGTTTGCCGCCATTATTGCCTTCAACCCCTACAATATTCACTATTCACGCGGTGCCTGGGAAACCAATATTCTCACCTTCGAACTTTTATTTGCCTCACATTTATTTCTAAATAAAAAATATTTTTGCTCATCGATCATTTTCGGATTAACTCTATTTACATACCAATCCGGGAAAATGACCTCTCTATTTGTTATTGCTATTTTACTTCTCACAAGTTATTCAAAAAAATATTTAAAAAAAGAATTTATTCTAAAATTCATTTTTCCCTTAGCAATATTTTCACTTCCAATACTTTACGGATTATTATTTCAACAGCAGGGGAATCGACTCCAGGTTGTTAGTCTTTTTTCATACCCGCGTAGCAACGAGGAACAAAATTTAATTATTTCCGAATCAAACAAACTAGACTTAGCTCTTTTTCAG
>JAHISL010000008.1 GCA_018818185.1 Patescibacteria group bacterium
TTCAATCTAATCGTTTTAGAAAGTCCTGACGGTAATACGTTAGGCTTTCGATTTAAAGATCTTCTAACTTTAAAGGATATCTCTCCAGAAAACCCCGCAGAATATAAAGATATTGACACTCTTTATATAATTAGTTACCAAGGTGATTGGAATATACTTTCAAAGGATCCTGCCTATGAACTCGATGAGTTTAGATCATTATCTCCTCAAGAAGTAATTCCCATCCCGGATTCTAGTTGGTATCTCTATAAAATTTCGAAAAATGCCAATTAACGCTATAATACTTACATGGCCAATAATCAAAACGACACTGTCTCCAAAATTGTCTCTCTCTGCAAACGCCGAGGAATAATTTTCCAAAATTCAGAAATTTATGGAGGTGTCCAAGGTTTTTACGACTATGGCCCAGTTGGTTCTCTGATGAAAAACAATTGGAAAGGACTTTGGATAAAAAATAATGTTCAACAAAGACCTGATGTCGTTCTTATAGACGGTTCAATCATTACCCACCCAAAAGTTTGGGAAGCCTCAGGCCATGTCAAAAACTTTAGCGACGAACTTGTAGAATGCAAATCCTGCCACAAAAGATTTCGCCCAGATCTAATTGATCACGCCACAAAATGTCCCGAATGTGGTGGAGAATTTACTAAAGGTCGTAAATACAACATATTATTTGAGACCGAAATTGGTGTTATCGAAGGGGAAAAGGTCCACGCCTATTTACGTGGTGAAGCTTGTCAAACCATTTATTTAGATTTTCAGAATATTATCAATTCCTGTCGCGTTAAAATTCCCTTTGGCATCGCCCAAATTGGAAAGGCTTTCCGAAACGAAATTACTCCAAAAAATTTCCTCTATCGTACTCGCGAATTCGAGCAATGGGACATTCAATACTTTTGTCGCCCCGAAGATATGGATAAATATTATCAATATTGGAAAGAGCAAAGAATGAATTGGTATCAAAATCTTTTTAACAACAAAGACTCACTTCGTTTCCGTCAACACGAAAAAGACGAACTAGCCTTTTATGCCAAGATAGCCTTTGATATTGAATATCAGGCTCCCTGGGGCTGGGCAGAAATGGAAGGTATTCATTGGCGTGCTGATTACGACCTCACCCAACATACAAAATTTAGCGGTCAGGATCAAAGCTATCTTGATCCAGTAACTCATGAAAAATTTTTACCACACATCGTTGAAACCTCCGGAGGAGTTGATCGCTCTTTTTTCTTTTTACTTCTCGATGCCTACCAAGAACAAAAATTAGACAATGGCGACATTAGAACTTATTTAAAAATTAGTCCTAAAGTTTCTGCCTATAAATTAGCCATTTTCCCGCTTGCTTCCAATAAACCTGAGCTAGTATCTGTCGCTCAAAAATTATTTGACGATCTCTCAAAAAATTATTCCGTCGATTTCGATGACAGCAGCAATATTGGGAAAAAATATCGTCGTCAAGATGAAATTGGAACTCCCTGGTGTGCAGTCGTTGATTATCAAACCCTAGAAGACAACACCGTCTCCGTCCGAGATCGAGACACAATGTCACAAATCAGAGTAAAAATTGATGAAATTGACTCTTGGCTACAAAAACAGTTAAACTAAACACATGAAAAAATATTTAGCTCTAATCGCTATCTCTGCCTTATTTCTTTCCTCTTGTGGGAAAAAAGCTACCAATACGGAAGTCTCTCCAAGTCCAACCCCCAGATTGGTTGAGCTTGAACTTAGCCAGCGTCCAGAAATTTCATTGACTCCCCGTGCTGATGGCCACGAACTTACCCTAAAATTCACTTCAATCTCATCCGAAATAAAAAAAATAGAATATGAGCTCACCTACCTCGCCGTTGATGGCGAGCTTGAAATTGAAAAAGGGGTCAGCGGGACCATTGATCAGGATGATTTTGTTTCTGCTTCTGCTAACAGAAAGCTCTTGCTTGGAACCGAATCATGCACCAACGGTTGTAAATACAAATATGACTCAGGTGTAAGTGGTGGTAATCTAATCGTCACCTTTACCACCAACAGCAACCAAATTGCCTCTTTCGAAACTCCCTTTGCTCTAAAAACTACTGCCGATATCAAAAAGGATGGCAAACTTAGCCTTCAAGACGAATTTTTCTTAACTCCAAAAGCAAAACTAACTGGTTCTGACTACTTTATTGTCCTCAAAAGCTATCAAGGTGGATACTCCGTCTTCAGTAACACCAATTCTGCACTAAACGGGCAATACCCATCTAGCCAATGACCTATCACCAACCAGTTCTATTGTCAGAAGTCCTTGAGTTTTTTGATCCAAAACCAAACCAAGTATTTCTCGACGCCACTCTTGGCCACGCAGGCCACAGTATTGAATTTTTAAAAAATGGTGCCACAGTCTATGGTCTAGATGCCGACCCCAGCAATCAAAAAATTGCCATTGATAGGATCAACTCTCTCAATCTCGAAAAAAAATTTACTCCTTTAACTGGAAATTTTTCCAGAATATTTGACATTTGGAACAAAAAAATCTCCCAACCCATCGACGGTCTTCTTGTTGATCTTGGACTCAGCATCAACCAGCAAAGTGGAGATAATAGGGGATTCTCATTTAGCGACGATAGCTCACTCGACATGAGACTAAACCCAAAGACTCAATCTCTAACTGCCGAAGAAATTATCAATACTTGGGACAAAAACCAGCTTTATGAAATATTTTCAAAATATGCTCAAGAAAAACTTGCCAAACCCTTGGTTTTTGAAATAATCAAAGCCCGCCAACAAAAATCTATTAAAAACGCTCAATATTTATCACAAATAGTCGAAAACTATTATCAAAAAAAACACTACTCCTTTCGTCACCATCCCGCTACAAAAATATTTCTTGCACTAAGAATTACCGTCAACCACGAATTCGATAATCTAAAGAAAATCCTCGATTCATCTTTAAAAATTACCAAAAAAACAGGAAAAATTGCCATCATTTCTTTCCATTCCGGAGAAGACCGTATTGTAAAACAATTTATCTCTAAACACCGTCTTAAATCAAAAAAAATCCTTCCAACCCACCAAGAAGTTCTAAGGAATCCTCCTTCTCGGTCAGCCGTTTTAAGAGTTTTTGAAAACACCCTATGACAAATCGTATTCTTCTTGCTATTGCCCTGGGACTTCTCTTTTTTCAAATAGCTTTTTCTATTTACTATTCAAGTCAAATCGTTAGTTACAATCAACAATATTCTCAACTTGAAAAAAAATATTCTGAATTAAAGTTCGAAAACGAAAAGTTACAAATAGAATATGCCCAAAAATACGCCATCAACAGAGAATAAACGTCTAAAAATTATTCTCTTAACTATATATTTTTGTTTTATCCTTGTTTTGGGACGTCTCTTTTATTGGCAAATTATAAAAGGTCATGAACTACGCGACAAAGCAATCTCCCAAATTTACAAATTAAACACAATTACCCCACAGCAAGGAGATGTCCTTAGCTCAGATAATTACCCCCTTAGCCTTGACTATTCATACTATAGCCTCTCTCTATACAAACCAAATTTTAAATATGAGCTTCCTAAAATACTTCAAGAAATACAAGAAGTCGAACCAAAATTCGCCACTCAAAACGCTGTCTTATTAGAAAAATTTAATAATCCCGCTCAAAAATGGATGGAATTTGTGACAAAGTTTACTCGTGAACAATCACAACAACTTGCCACAATCTCCGGTCTTGAGTTTTATCCCAAACAGGCCAGACTTTATCCTGAAAAAAGTTTAGCCCTCAACATTATTAGAAACCTTGAACAGTATTATCGTCGTCAAATTTCTGGACAAGTAGGTTTTTCTCGCTCCGTCATTGACGGAATCGGAAACAGTCTTTTAACTCGTAAAAATTGGAAGAAAAATGAATTTGACGGTCAAGATATCCACACTACTATTAACCGGCAAATACAATTGTTGTCAGAAAAA
>JAHISL010000053.1 GCA_018818185.1 Patescibacteria group bacterium
ACTTTACGAGAATCACGAGACATTGGTTAAATTATTCATTATTCAAAGAAATTTAGCAAGAAAAATAAAGAACATATTTTTTATTAAATTTGTTTTTATTTAAATTTGACCTTTAAGGTAAAATAAGAGGATGAATGATGGAAAACAGATATTTGACACAGTAATTATTGGTTCGGGGCCCGCGGGTTTGACGGCGGCAATTTATAACGTAAGGGCCAACCTAAAAACATTGGTAATCTCGGGAAATACTCCTGGTGGACAGCTGACAGTAACAACAACCGTTGATAATTGGCCAGGATTTCCAAATGGTACAGGGGGAATTAAATTGATGATGGACATGCAACAACAGGTAAGGAATCTGGGAGTGGAAATTCAAAACGATAACGTTTTGAAAATAATCAATAATCAAAATCCAAGTACTCCAAACAATAACCAAGAAACAATAATCAATTTCCAAATAGAATTAAGTTCTGGTAAAATTTTGACAACAAAGGCGATAATTGTGGCAACTGGTGCCGGAGCAAAATGGTTGGGATTACCCAAAGAAAAGGAATTAATTGGAAGAGGAATTTCTGGCTGTGCGACTTGTGACGGAATGTTTTTTAGAGACAAGGTGGTGGCGGTAATTGGTGGAGGAAATGTGGCCTGCGAAGATGCAGATTTTTTGGCAAAGGTATGTAAAAAAGTGTATTTGATTCACCGAAGGGATGAATTAAGGGCAACTCCGATTGAGGCGAAAAGAATTTTGGAAAATTCAAAGATTGAAAAGGTGTGGGATGGTGTGGTGGAAGAAATAGTTGGAGAGGAAAAATTGGAGGCAGTGAAAATTAGAAATGTTAAGACGGGGGAGAATAAAACCTTACCTATAGATGGGTTGTTTGTGGCAATAGGTAGAATTCCGGCGACGGATTTTTTAAAAGAATTAGTTGAAATCAAAGAGAATGGATATGTAGTGGTGGGAAAAAACAATGAATATCCTTCGATGAGCTCAGTCCCAGGAATTTTTGCGGCTGGAGATTGTATGGATGAGGTTTATCGACAGGCAATTGTGGCGGCGGGAAGCGGAGCTAAGGCAGCACTAGATGCGGAAAGATGGTTGAATAATCTAAAATAGAAACCTATTTTTTTACAATATCTCTTATTTTTTTGATAAAGTTTTCTTTGGAAAATTTTTGAGCCTGAGCAAGACAATCTTTGGGGTTAAAGGTCATCTTTTCAAACTTTTTGATAGCTGATGACAGGGATTTGACGGTTGGCTTGTCAAAGAAAATTCCTGTTTTGCCGTCGACGACAGTTTCTAAATAACCACCACCGCGAAAAGCAATAACGGGAGTACCCATTAGCATTGATTCAACAGGGGTAATACCAAAGTCTTCGTCAGTAGAGAGCACCAAAAAGGCCTTGGCACCAGCATAAAGGCGAACCAATTCTTCGTCGGAGACATAACCTAAAAACTCAACATTATCTTTGCCAATTTCTTGGAGTTTTTTGTACTCCGAATAGAGGCCGGTAGCTTTTCCGGCAATTTTTAGGTGGATACCCAATTCCATGGCGGTGTGGACAGCGAGATCTAGACCCTTGGCGCCGACAATACGGGTAATAATTAAGTAGTAATCTTGTTTTTTGGGTAGGTTTAGAACTTTTGGGAGGGAAACTGGGGGGTAGATAACCACTGACTCACGGCGATAAAATTTCCAAATACGAGCGGCAACATTTTTTGAATTGGCGACAAATGTAGTAACTTTTTGGGCAGCAGAAAAATCGTAAAGACGCATAAAATGACCAACAACATGGGCGTAAAGACGAACAATCCAAAAACGTTGGAGCTCGACTGAGGTTTTGAAACCATATAGCCAACGTGGTGGGGTGTGACAATAGCAAATTTCCTTGGTAGCTTGGTTTTTACGAAAACCTTTGGTGACATACCAAGAGGAGGAACTTAAGATGACATCGTAATCTTTGAAATTAAAACTTCCCCAAATCAAAGGAGTTAAGAAACGAAGAGGACTATAAAGACGATTAAAAAGAGGAATATAGTGGGCCCAGGAAGGGCGAATTTCTTTGTCCTTGAAACGTTCCCAGGCAGGAGAACCCTTTATATAAAAAGCGGTGTAGATGGGAGCGTCTGGAAAAGCCTCAGAGAGAGCCAGCAAAACCCGTTCAGCGCCACCAAATTCGCTGATAAAATCGTGGACAAGGGCAATCTTCATTGGTTTATGATAGCAAAATGGGATTAATATATACTACAAACATGGTCGGAGTTGTTTTTGCATTGCTTTGTGCAGTATTTATCGGATTTTCACAGATATCACTTCGGAAAAGTTATAGGGAACTATCACCGTCGGTGGCGTTTTTATTTGATTCGATTTTTGGTCTATTGCTCTGGGTTCCTTTGGCAATTTTTATGGGAGTAGCAAGTGGAGCAAACTTTGGACAGGCATTTATTTTTGCTGTAATTTCGGCAATATTATCTGAAGCAATCGTCTTTTATGCATTATCGCGGGGAGAATTGGCAGTAACAGCAACAATAATTACCACATATCCGGTTTACACGGTTATCTTTTCAAGGATACTAAATAAAGAATTGTTATCGGCAGGAACAGTTGTTTTTGTCGTTTTGGCAATTTTGGGCAGTATTGTGGCTAGTCTACCGGACAAAATCAACAAGTATGAATTTAGGTTGAACAAAGTGGTGTTTTGGCCATTTATAGCAGCAATTAGTATCGGTCTTTCGGATACAATTTCCAAGGGTTATATTAACCGTTCGGGTGACTTTAGTTTTTTGCTGATGCTTGGTTTCGTACAGATACCTGTCGCCCTGGCTTATTTGAGAATTGAAAAGGAATCACTTTTAAAATCAATAAAGGGAGTAATAAAGAGATTTAAGGACTATAAATTTGCATTAATTGGTGGTCTATTCAACATCATCGGAACCGGATTTTTATGGTTAAGTTTTTCGTATGCCCCGGCATCAATTGCTTCACCAATAACTGGTTCTAATGGAGTATTTACGGTGTTACTTTCTAGATTTTTGTTAAAAGAAAAAATGTCTAGAATTAAATATTTAGGAATATTCTTGGCTTTTGTGGGTGTGATTGGAATCGCAGTGTTGAGAGAGGGCTAAAACAAAGAACTTTGGTTGGGGTTGTTTTGAGGGGTGATGGTTTTGGCAACTTTATTTTTTTGCTCTATATTTAGCTTCCTTTTTAAGCGAGAGATTAGAGATTTAAAATTGTATTCCTCAAAAAGAGATAAAAGACCAAGTAATTTATCTTGATTAAGACGAGCAGATTTGAATTTGAAATCTAGGGGAATATTGGAAACAAGCATGGCTAGTTTTTGTGAAAGATAGGCATTTTCTTTGTCTTTTTCCAGTTTATCTTTGATATTTGTCTTGATTTCGTCAAGATGATCATAAATGTTGTCCAAGTTTTGATATTCAGAGAGAAGATTGGTGGCAGTTTTGGGACCGATTCCGGCGACTCCGGGATAGTTGTCGGACATATCCCCCATTAGCGCCTTGAGATCGACAACTTGGGAAGGAGTAACACCCAACTTTTCTTTTACTTCTAAAGGATCATAAGTTTTAGTTTCGGAGAGGCCACGGATAGGCACAAAGAGAGAGACCTTTTGATTGACCAGTTGCATTAAATCTTTATCGCCAGTAATGATAGTGATCCGGGAAAATATATATTTCTTGTCAGATCGTCTTCGCAGTTTTTGGCTTCGTCGAGTCAGGGTGGCAATTAAATCGTCGGCCTCGAAACCACCCATTGAAATAGCGGGAATACCCGCTGATTCCAATGTTTTTGGTAAGAGTGGAAGCTGAGAAATCAACTCATGGTCGGCAGGTTTTCGCTTGGCTCGATAACCAACAAACTCTTCGTTACGAAAGTTTGGACCAGGAGAATCAAGACAAACAATCAGATGATCTGGGTTCAATTGGTCAATAGAAGATAGGAGCATGGAATAAAAACCATAGATGGCGTTGACTGGTTGACCGTCGAGACTGAGAGGAGGAATTGAGTGATAAGCGCGATGAGCAATGGCATGACCATCGACAATAACGAGGTGAGACATAAGAGGATTATAAGAAATTATCGAAAGAATTTCTTGATAGGGTAAAATTAGACATGAAAAAGATTAAATTCGTATATTTTGATGTAGGCGGAGTAGCAATTAAAGACTTTAGCGATACAAACAAATGGGAGGAAATGTGGAGTGGGGCGAAAATAGGGACTGATAAATGGGAAAAAATATTTGAAAGGTTTGATGTTTTTGAAGATGAGGTGACAAAGGGAAGACAGGTGGATGATTTTTTGTTGATTCTAAAAAATGAATTGAAAATAAAAATGCCAGATGATTTTTCTATTTTAAAGGTAATGGTGGAAATGTTTGAAAAAAATAAAGGAATTGAGAGAATTGCCCAGGACTGTGGGAAAAAATATAGAATTGGACTATTAACTAATATGTACCCTGGGATGCTGGAAATGATTAAGGAAAGAGAACTTTTACCAAAGGTAAAATGGGATGCGATTGTCGACTCGTCAGTGGTTGGACTAAGAAAACCAGATGAGGAGATATATGAGAGAGCGGAAAGGGAAGCTGGAGTAAAGGGAGAGGAAATTTTGTTTATTGATAATATGGCAAAGAATTTGGTGATGGCAGAAAAACGAGGGTGGGAGACATTTTTGTATAACTCGGCAGATTACGAGCAATCAAATAAGGAACTGAGAGAGTTTTTAGGGTAAAATTTTAGAAGATGGAACAACATCCTATTCCACAGCAGATTACTTCCTACGAATTTAAGCTTGTAGGAGAGATGACACTGAAACAGTTTGCAAAGGCGGCGGTGGGAGTAATTATTGCCCTGTTGATTAATGCGACTAAGCTGGTCTTTTTTATAAAATGGCCGCTGATATTTATTTTTGCGGGAGGTGGTTTGGCTTTGGCCTTTGTGCCCTACCACGACAGACCTCTTGAGGTTTGGATTCAAGCCTTTTTAAAATCAATTTATGCGCCAACGATTTATCGATACAAAAAAAGATCACCTAAAAATTGGTTGGATATTGATTTGACAAAGACAATTAAGAGTAACGAAACAGAAGATGAAAAGTTGGACTTACCCGAGAAACAAGGTGAAAAAGTTAAAGAATTTATAAATTCTTTACCGTCGGTGCACCGAGAAAACGAAGAAAGCGAAGAGGAAAAGAAAGAAAGATTGGAATTGATTTTAAAAAAAGAAGAAAAGGAGGAAAAAGTATTGCCTGAAGTTAAGGAAGAAGTTGCTAAAGAGGAAGTTGAAACAGAAAAAAAAGAGGATTATGGAACAGCTAATTTGGATTTGAAAAAAGAAAAATTGGGAGCAACGGGTCAGGCAGTTTTTGGAGAGATTCCAATGCCCGATATTCCTGATATGCCGAATTTAGTTGTGGGAATGGTGCTAGATAAGGCAAGTAAAATTGTTGAGGGGGCGATTATTGAAATACAAGATAAAGAAGGAAACCCAAGTAGAGTATTGAAAACAAACCAACTTGGACAATTTAAGACCCTGACTCAATTGGCGGACGGAAAATACCTGGTAGTAACTGATAAAGATGGTTTGGAGTTTGACAGAGTAGAGATTAATTTGGAGGGAAAAATTGTAAAACCGATTAAGATTATCGCCAAATAAATCGGAAATAGGTTATCATTAAATAGTATGCCAGTTGATCCAGTAAAAGTTGCCATAAAAGGGAGTACTCAGGACAATCTACCAATTGAAGATGTGGTGGATGGAATCGTGATTTTAAAGGATGGATCGGCGGCGGTAGTGCTTCAAGTATCGTCGGTAAATTTTGACTTGTTGTCAGAGAGAGAACAGGGAGCATTAGTGTTCGCCTATGGAGGGATTTTAAACTCTCTAAATTTTCCAATACAGATTGTAATTAATTCGACAACAAAGGATGTGGGGAATTATTTGGAAAATTTGGAATTGGCAAAAAACAAACAACAAAACCAAAAACTAAAAGAAAGAACGGCTTCTTATAAAAAATTTGTTGAGGAAACGGTGAAAAGAAATGATGTGTTGTCTAAAACTTTTTACGTAGTGATCCCCTTTTCGGGACTTGAGCTGGGAATTAAAAATGCTCAAAAGCAAATACTGGACGTGTTTAATCCGATTAAAAAAATACCAGAACTACCCTATTCTAAGGAATATATTGTAGAAAAAGCAAAGGTGAGTTTGGAACCAAAACAAAATCATTTAATCAGACTTTTTTCTAGGTTGGGATTAGAAATAAAGGCCCTGAACACAAAGGAACTAATAGAACTGTTTTATAAAATATACAATGAAGATACGGCTAATAACCAAAAGTTACAAAATGTTGATTACACCGCAGCAGCGGTAACAGGAAAATGAGTTTACTGGATTTAATAAAAAAGAAAAAGAAGGTCGAAGAAATAACTTCGGTAACTAAGGTGGAAGAAGAGGCAAAGAAAGAAGGTGGAGAAAAACAATTCGTGGAAGGATTGGTGTCGACAAAGGATATTATCGCCCCAGCGGCGGTGGAAGTAGATTTTAATCATATAAGAATTGATAACAAATATTATCGAACTTGCTTTGTGGCTGGATACCCACGTTTTGCAGGTCTGAATTGGTTGTCACCTCTGATTAATTTTGATGCCTCGCTCAAGATTTCGATGTATATTTACCCAACGGATGGAAAGGAAATTTTGGATGATTTGAGAAGAAAAATTGCTGAAATGGAAGCAGAAATTAGCACTGATATTCAAAGAGGTAAGGTGGTTAACCCAGCAACACAGGCTAAACTTGAAGATGCTTTGACCTTGCAAGCCGACTTGGTAAAGGGAGAAGAAAGGTTTTTTCAATTTGGATTGTATATGACACTGGCGGCGACAACGAAGGAAGAATTGGACAAAATTACAAAAAATTTAGAGGCGGCATTGGGGGCCCTGATGATAATTTCAAAAAGAGCAACCTTGCAAATGGAGGAAGGTTTTTCCACTACCCTACCTCTGTGTTCAGATAAGCTAAATATCACCAGAAACATGGACACAACTTCCCTAGCAAATACATTTCCGTTTGTTTCCTCAGATTTGTCGGATGATAAGGGAATAATGTATGGAATCAATGAACACAATGGTTCTTTGGTAATTTTTGATAGATTTTCGATGCAAAATTACAATTCGGTAGTTTTTGCTTCGGCGGGAGCGGGAAAATCGTACATGATCAAGTTGGAGGTAATGAGATTGTTGATGTTGGGAACAGATATTATCGTAGTCGACCCAGAAAACGAGTACAGAAATTTAGCTGAGTCGGTGGGAGGACAATATATTGCCTTTGGTTATGGCGAAGAATCAAAAATTAACCCATTTGATTTATCTTTGGTGGTAGAAGAGGGAGAAAATGCCTTAAATGACAAGGTGTTGACGCTCCACAAGATGTTTAAGATTATGTTGGGAGCAATGGACCCGATGGAAGAATCACTATTGGATAGGGCGGTAATGGAGGCTTACAAGGCTAAGGGGATTACCCCAGATCCTGAAACTCAACAAAAAGAAGCACCACTGATCGAAGATTTGTACAAAGCCTTGATAGGAATGGAAGAGGAAAGGTCAAAGAATTTGGCAGCAAGATTGGAAAAATATATCAAGGGATCATTTGCAGGAATTTTTAATCAAAAAACGACAGTAAATTTAAAAAATGCTTTTGTAGTATTTGGAATAAGAAATTTAGAAGAAAGTTTGCGGCCAGTGGCAATGCATATTATTTTGGATTATATTTGGACGACAGTTAAAAAGGAACTAAAAAAGAGGGTCTTGGTGGTGGATGAGGCTTGGTACTTGATGCAATACGATGATTCGGCGGCATTTTTGAGAGGAATTGTAAAAAGGGGACGAAAATATTATTTGGGGGTAACAACGATAACTCAGGATGTGGACGACTTTTTGGAGACACCATATGGAAAGGAAATCGTAACCAACAGCGCAATTCAGATATTGATGAAACAACACAGCGCGGCAATAGATACGGTGGGAGATGTTTTTTACCTGTCTGAAGGTGAAAAACAACTTTTATTGTCGGCAGATAAGGGTGAAGGAATCTTTTTTGCGGGACAAAATCACGTAGCAATTAAGGTAATTGCCTCGGATGAAGAGCATGCATTGATTACATCAAATCCAGAAGAATTAATGAAACAAAAGGCAAAGTTGGCGGCGAAGATTGACGAGTCATTGCCAAGTCCAAAATTTCCAAACAAGGTAGTGAAAAAGGTTGTGAAAGCTGAAACAGAGGCTTTGGAAGAAAAGCCAGTGGTGGCGAAAGAGAAAACCGCACCAATAGAAGCACCGATAACACAAAAAGAAGACAAGCCTTTGGAAAATGTTGTCGAAAATAAGGCTGAAGATACAGTGATACCCCAAAGCCAGACCACTACCCCACCCGCGCCTTTGGTAGAAGAAAAAAAGGAAGATTTGAACCAAAATAATGAAGGTGAAACAAAGGCAAAGGTGCTGTATAGACCAGAAGTAGAAGTGTCTCCAGAAGAAATTTTGCAAAAGAGGATAGCTGAAATGGAAGAAAATGAAAAAAGAGAGCTAGAAGAACATCATAAGAAGGTTGAAAGTGAAAAGAAACCGGAGGAAAAATTCGGGGGAAATCTAATGGGTGGACTGCCAAAATATCAGGAACTTTTTAAATCATCTGAAGCGAAACTGCCACCTTTGCCACCCCTACCAAAATTTGAAGCACCAAAACAGACTGGTTCTTCTTTGCCAAAATTTGACATGAAAAAACCAAGTTTCTTGAACCAGACAAAGGAAACAACAGTGCCACAACCACCACAATTGGCAAAAAAGCCAAAGATTGAATTCGTTGACAAAAAAGATGAAGAAAGAGAGAATGCCAATAATTCCACAACTTTAACAGATGAACAAAAACAAGAGCCAGTAAAAACAGGCCCGGTTGAAACTAAAACAACTGAACAAAATGACAATACAAAGCAAGAAGTGAAAAAAGCGGAAAAGAGCGATGATTTGACAATGACTTATGACAAATTATTCGGAAATAGTGATAAGGATTAAGGTATAATTTGCTGATGGATTATGAATTGGTTGGGGGAAGAAAGACAACAAAAAGGGGTTTTGAAACGATTGGACAGATTGTTGGTGAACTAAAAAGACTAAAATCTAGTTTAGACACAAAGAAAGATGTTTCTGAATTGGGGAAAGAGTTTGAAGGAGCAGTTGACGAGGCGAGAAAACTATTACAAATAATTGGGGTCAGAACAAATATTGACCAATTTTTTAACAGTACTGATTTGGGGGAAATTATCGATAGTTTGGGAGATTTGAGCACGGAGACAAAAATTGAGGAAATAGCCAAAGAGAGAGGCGAAGAGAGTGTGATTGAACCCGAGTCTGATTTTAATAAACTGACTTTGGATGAACTGGTTGAGGAATATGAGAAGGCGGGGAAAGAAAAGAAAACGAAAATAAGAGAAGAAATTGTTAAGGTTACTGGGAAAAAAGATGTTGAACAATTTATTAGAACCCAAAGAGAATTGGCGGCAAAGGCAAAGGAAGAAACATTAACAAAGGTCGTTGAAGACTACAGAGAAGCAAGACCAGAAGAAAGAGAAAAAATTAAAGAAAAAATACATAAAAAAACTGGGGTAAAAGATGTTGAAAAATTTGTCGAAAGATACGAAGAAGTTTTGACAAAAGATCAAGTTGCATTAGAAAGGTTTCCAGAAAGAATTAGAGAAGAAATTGCCTTGGATGTGGCAGTAATTGGTGATGGAGAGGAAGAGAAAGTGAGGATGGTTATTGAAGAGATGGCCTTGAAAGATGAAGCAGGGAAAAGAGAAGTAGATAAAGCGCTGAGAATTGTAAAAAACAAAGAAGAAAGAGAAAGATTAGTACAAAAAATTGAGGAAGTTAGGGCAAGAGTTGCGGTGGAAAATGAAGCGGAGAAAATTTCCCAAACAGTTTTTAGCAAGCTAAAAGATGGCCAATCTCCGGTTTCGAAAAATGATATTGAGGAATTACGAAACAATATTCTAGAGGCTTGGAGGGTGGGAGATAGTTTGGAAAAACCGGTTGCTTTAACAGAAGTTAATGGCGGGGAAACAATATTGGCAGAAGCAGGAAAAGCGGTAGACGGATTTAAGGCAAATAATTTGGAAACAGTGGTAAATTATCGAAGATTGGAGCTGGGAAATAGAATTGGAGAGAGATTGAGAGAAAATGGAGTTCAAAATGAAGCTTTAATCGGAGAATACTCGGAGGTAGTAAATGAGATTTGGAATAACCCCAGGGTTGCATATCAGGAAACAAACACAAGCGTAATCGTAGACAATGTCAGAAGCACGAATACGGGGAAAGGTGAAGGGCAAATCAAGAGATCGGTAGAAGAGGCGGAATTTACTCTAAAAAGTATGGGCAGGGCACCAAGAAAATATAACGAAACTATCAGTAAATATGAAGAACTGAGAGAAAAGATTGGAAGTGATAAATTGCCAAAGATTAAAGAAGTGAGGGTGATGGAAAAGATGACGGCGATGTTTAAAGACAATCCACGAATACTGAGAGCTATAAACGGGGCGCAAAAGATGGTGGGGCTATGGGAAAAAACAAACGCTTTGCCAGGAAATTTACTGGTAAAAATTGGTGCAAAAGACGCGGGGATGAAGGTGCTTGGAAAAGTCGGAGGTCAGTTGGCAGTCGACTTTATGACCAACGCCTCAATTGTGATTGCAGAACAAGGAACTATGGCAGGAATTAAGTCAATTGCTACGGCGTTATTTACCAAAGGGGCGGTAATTGCCGGCGAAGGAGCAGCGGGAACATCCTTGGCGGCAATGGCAACTATTTTTTCTGGACTTCCAGTGATTGGACAAATTGCAATAGCGGTAACAGCCGTTGTGATGGTGGTGAAACCGGTGGCTGATGCAGTCAAGAATTTTTTTGAAGATAAGTTGAAGATAAATTTGAGAGGGGTTAAAAACTTTATTGCCCAAGATTTGGGTTTGGGAAAATTTGTTGGAAGTGTGGGACAATTTGCATTTGATTTAGGAGCGCTGTTGATTGGACTACCGGCATTAATTACGGCGGCAAGTTTTACCGCGATAGTGGCACCAGTGTTTATGTTTTTTGTAATTGGAATTTTGGTTTACTCGACCTTGCAACAGAACTTGGTATCGTCATTGGTGCCACCGTCGCCGATGGGTGGAGGAAATTGTGTGCTTCAAAGCGTGGCTGAAGAGGAAGGAATGATTAATTGTAACCAAAACGCACCAGCAAATGATCTTCCAGGAATAAGTAGGGCATTTTTTGTGGGGATGGCAGGGAGGTGGACAAGTGGAAAAAACTACTCCGAGGAGTGTTTTAACGACACGGTCAATAGGGCTTTGTGTGCGGGAATAAACCCCGAATATGCTCTTTGGGCTTGGTTACATGAATCAGGAGCAAGTAATTATTCAATTGATGATGTAGAAGATTTTGGAATACACGGGCAACCTTCAGTACCGGCTAAAAACTTTAATGCGCAAATTAACTGGTTTTTAAAATTGAACCCGGGCAATGCCTGTCTAGGAGAACCAGGAATTGGTGATAATTATTGGCTGTCTTTTGCCACAAACTACTTAACTGGGGGATGTGATCCGAATAAGGCGGCAAGTAACGGGGCAACTGGTTATAGTTATTATGAGGAAATGGAAACGACTTGGGGATGGCTTTACTCTCATTCAATGCCTGATGATATTTTTGTCGAAAAGGGTGGGCAAAACTGTGGTAGCTTGGAGAGTGGTGGTTCGGACACGCCGTTGACGAATTCTTATGTGGATGAAGATGGAAATACTTGGATTTGCTACGGAGAAAGTGGTAACGATGAAGGAATAATGCCAAATTTTGAACCTTGGGACACTAGTATTCCGGTGCCAGAAGGTTGCCCGAGCATGTTACCAGCAGCAGGATATTTCACCCAAGGACCATTTGCCCAGAGTTGTTCACACCAAAACATGTCTTCACCAGCAATTGATATCGGAGCAGGAAATGGAACGCCAATAGTAGCAACACACCCAGGAGTAGCAGTACTAAACCATGACAGTGTATATGGATTTTATATCGATATTCACGGAAGATGTGAAGGTAAGGACTTCTATACCAGATATGCCCACATGCCCAACGGAGGGTATCGAATAGGAAATAATGAAACGGTATCGGCAGGACAGACTATTGGAGTAGTGAACAATACAGGATCTTCAAGCGGGCCACATTTGCATTATCACATTTCTGGTTTGGAAACGAGCAAGTTTGGTCAGTATTTGGGGTTATCGGTTAGCGACACACAACAACTTTGGGGCTGTTGTGGTAGCTGGAATGGAAAATATTGCCCATAATTATGAATAAAGAAATGATAAAAAAGTATTGGTGGATAATGGGGCTGGGTATAGTATTTTTGTTGGTGTTATTTTGGCCGAAAAATAAGAATAAAAACATAGATGAAGTGGAAACAATAACCGTAAGAGAGGATATTTATATGCCAATCGAAATTATGAGACCAGAAAGTGTTGGTTGGTTAAAAACAGAAAATATCGAATTACCGGTGATGATAAAGATGAAAGCACAAAAGCAGGTAATTGACGAAAAGAGAGAGGCAAAAATTAAGGAAAGCGTGGGGATTGATGAAGAAAATGGATTTGTGGATAAAGTGAATAATTTGGTGGAATATACTGAAGAAATAAAGGGATTAAATCAGTTGCCAAAGACAGGAGAATGGAACATTGAATTGTTCAAGGAAAGACTCCAAAGAATGACAGAGAGCATTAATGGAGGAGGTAATTTGGAAATTGAGTGGAGAGGGATATCGTATCAAAAATTGTTATACCCACGATGGGTCGAAGCAGGGATAGAAGATGCTCAAAGTGTGGAGATTAGGGGTGATTATGTGATAAATGGAATCAGAATCAGTACTTATTATGGAGAAAGTATTGTGGGAATTTTTAATAAAGCAGGAAAATTAATTAGGTTGAATGTTTATTTAATACCTGAAATTAGCCAGGATGAGGGGTATGAAGATTTGGCGAATATTGACGTGGTCAGCCAAAGCCCAGCCAGAATTTACGGAATAGTTGATGATGCAGGATTGGAGAAAGTTGGGAGAGTTAACGTTACTCAAAGTAAAATTGTGGAGATCTTTGATAATGAAAGAAACCTAATAAGGCCTTATTATTGGCTAGAGGGAAATACTTATTCCGACTCAAGTAAACAGCCGGTTAAGGTATCTTTGATATTAAAGGCAGAAAAATGAAATACGAAAAAATATATAGATACAGAATGTTAATACTCTTGGCATTAATAGCGTTGTCGATGGGTTATATTAAATGGAAGTACAGAGATGTGAATTGGGAAGAATCGACACGGTTAATTACACCAACGGTAATGCCGACTAGCGTCCCCCAGATAAATGATAAGTATCCATTGTGGTCACTGCTCCCCTACGCCGAAAAGGACTTTGTGGTGGATCGCTACGTTGAGCCGTTGGTGATGGCGATTAAGATCGAAAAAGAAGCAAATGAAAAATTAATTAGCGAAGAAGTTTATGAATGGATGAGAGAAAATAAAATTGCGACTGAAAGTCATAAGTTAATATTTGAAATAGAATAATGAAAAAATATTTGATAATTGGAGTGATGATTTTTTCGGTGATTGGTTTGAGTGGTTGTGGAAGCCAAAAGACCGAGTCAACGATACAATCGACAAAAACAAGAGAGGGATTGTTGCAGATGAAAAGCGGAGATGAATACTTGTTGTCAACAAGTGACGGGATTGTAAATATTACCAGCAATAAGGTAAATTTAGATAATTATCTAAAAAAGAATATTAAGGTAAAGGGAATGTTTTCCGGATCAACATTGTATGTTGATGAAGTGGAATAAATTATCGATAAATAATTGTGTCAGCGTCAGCAAAGCGAGTTACTTTGACTGAAGCTTTCAAAATTGTTTAGTCTTGGATACGGACTGGCATGATTATGTGGGTGAAATCGGGGGTGGCTTGGTCACGGAAAAGACCTGGAGAAAGCGGTTCGTTTAGTTCGAGAACAATTTCGTCGCCGTTACAAATAGAGAGAAAATCGGAAATAAATTTGTAGTTAAAGGCGATTTCTAAAGGAGAGCCTTCGATTTTAGCATCGATGGAAACTTTATTTTGACCGATTTGGGGAGCATTAGCTGAAAGCTCAATCGAATTTGCTTTTAAACTTAATTTAACAACGTTGGCTGATTGTCGGGCAAAAACTGAACTTTGTTTGATAGCTTGAGCGAATTCATCACGATTAATAAAAACTTTGGTAGAGGCCTCGCTAGGAATTATCCGATTGTAATCGGGATACTCACCATCAATAAGGCGAGAGACAAGCTCTAGATCCTCGAGAACGAAGACAACCTGATGAGCATCTGACGTTAGACCAATCTTGATTTTTTTGGAGGAACGAGCGAGTTTAACGATCTCAGAAAGACTTTTTGCAGGGATAAGTAAGGTTTGAGGATTGTCGTCGAGAGGGAGGGGGTTTACTAATTTTATATTTTTTAGAGAAAGGCGAAAACCGTCAGTGGCAACTAAGGTTAAACTGTCGGAAGAAAAGGTACAAAGAATGGCGGTTAAAACGGGCCGAGAATCATCAGTGGCGGCGGCAAAGGCAATTTGAGAAATGGCTTGAGTTAATAATGAAAGATCAATTTCAAAGGCGGTTTTTGGGTCTAAGGAGGGAATTTCAGGAAAATCTGAAGAAGGAAGACAGGCAAAACTTGATTCGGTTTTGTCCGAAGTCAAGGTTAAAATATTGGAGTCTTTTAAGGATAAGTTAATTGGACCGGGAGGAAGATAGGAAACAAACTCGGTAATTTCTTTACTGGGGAGACAAAAAGAACCTTCGGTTTCAATTTTGGCACCAATCCAGTAGTTGATAGCTAAGTCTAAATTGGTGGCAGAAAGCTTGAGTCGACCATTGTCGGTAGAAAAAAGAATGTGACCTAAAATAGGAAGCTGAAGTTTGGAAGCGACAAAACGGGAAGTATGGGTAAGGGCTAGGGAAAGGTTTTCCTCTAAAAGAGAGAGCTTCATTGACCTATATATTAACAGATAGTCCTTTAGAAAACAGTAGTATTGTTTATAGGGTCGGGGGGAAAGTGGAGTAGTTTAAAGTTTGGCGGCAGGAAAGAGAATAAGGACGAAAAGCTGTTGTTGGTAATGAGAAAAATGCAGAAGTATTGGTATTATTTTCTTTCTTTGTCTTATAGTTTATGACTGGTGTTTGGGAAAGCTTCGGTGGAAAAAATGAAAGTGAAAGGTGGATAAGTCGGTGGATAAGTGAAAGAAAAAAGTGGATAAGTTTAGAGTGAGTTTTTGATTTGGTTGATAACTTCTTTTAATTGTGGAGAAGTATTTAGGTCGGCAGTGACCTTGTCGCGGGCATGCATGATGCTGGTGTGATCTCGGCCGCCGAGAAGGTCGCCGACTTCTTTGAGAGGGATTTTAACCTCAGTTAATAGAAGGTAGGCAGTGATATGGCGAGCAATGACTAATTCTTTTTTGCGAGAAGATCCACACAAATCCCCTGTTTTTATGTTGAAGTGTTTGGCACAGACAGAGAGTAGATGGCGGGAATTTAGTTTTGGAGAAGAGGAAGAGAAGGCAGGAGAATAATTGCCATTTTGAGAATTAAAATAGTTTTGGACAAAGTCAATATCGACAAGTTTGTGGCTTTGGGCAAGAGAGAGAACAGCAATTTCTTGAATTTTTCCTTCGATATCCCGGGTGTTTGATTGGATATTGTCGGCTAAAAATTGAACAGCTTCGAAGGTGAGGTCAATCCCCTTCTCTTGGGCTTTTTGCTGAATAATGGCGCTACGCATTTCAAGGTCTGGGGGCTGAATATCGACGGTTAAACCACCCATAAATCTAGAAACAAGACGGTCTTCCAGATTTTTAATATCCCCTGGTTTACGGTCAGAAGTGAGAATAATTTGTTTACCAGTGAGATGAAGGGCATTAAAGGTGTGAAAAAACTCTTCTTGGATATATTCTTTACCGGCGAGAAATTGGACATCATCGACGAGAATACAGTCGAGTTGACGATATTTATTTTTAAATTGATTTATGGCTTTGGTTTTTAGAGCGTTGATAAGTTCATTACCAAAGGTTTCGGCGGGAAAATATCTTACCTTAAGATCTGGGTTATTTTTTAATAATTCGTGACCAACAGCTTGCATAAGATGGGTTTTACCGATGCCTACCCCACCCCAGATAAAGAAAGGGTTGTAGGAAAGACCAGGGTTTTTGACGATACCTTGGGCGGCGGCATAGGCAAAGTTGTTGCTGTTGCCGACAATTAGATTGTTGAAGGTGTATTTGGGATGGAGGCCGGCTCGAGAATAGTTGGCGGGTGATGATTTTGGTTGGTAATTAAATAAGGGAGCGGAGTTATTTGAGGTATCCTCCGCCTCTTTGATTATTTCTTGAACGGTAAATTCGAGAGTATTGTTGGCTTTGGTTTGGTTGTCGAGAGCACCTTTAAAAAGTTGGTAATAGCGTTTTTGGTTGAGATCACTGAGATAAGCATTTGAACAGGCGATGGTAGCTTTTTGATTAATAAGAGAGATTAGTTGAGTTTTAACG
>JAHISL010000054.1 GCA_018818185.1 Patescibacteria group bacterium
CTACCTTTTGTAATCACAATTTTCATAAAGTCCTGATCTGTCATAACTTAATTAAGTAATAAATTTATAATTTACTATTTTTTCTTTAAATCTTTAAAATATTTTTTATCTTTAATTTTATCTGGTAGCAGACTTTCTTTGCTATACATTTCATATCCCTTCCCATAGCCAATTTCATCCATTAGTTTTGTTGTCGCGTTTCTTAGGCTCAGGGGGATTGGTAAATTTCCATATGTCTCAACGTCTTTTAGGGCTGCTTGCAAACCGTCATAAGCACTTCGGTTTTTCTCAGATTTTGCCAAATAAACCACGCCATGAGCCAAGGCAATTGAACACTCGGGATAGCCTACCTTTGTCACCGTATCAAACACTTGGTTGGCCAAAAGTAGAGCATTTGAATTAGCAATTCCCACATCTTCACTGGCAAAAATTACCATTCTCCTGGCGATAAATTTGGGATCTTCTCCTGCTTTTACCATCCTTGCCAGGTAATAAAGCGCTGCATCAACATTACTCGCTCTCATTGATTTAATAAAAGCCGAAATGGTGTTGTAGTGCTCTTCTCCTTTTTTGTCAAAACGTAGATAAGAGTTTTGTAAAGTATTTTTCAAATTTTCTATTGTCAGTTTTCCGTAAAGTGTGTGGGCGTTATCAATCATTGTAATTGCTTGTCTTGCGTCGCCATTTGCCAGGTTTACCAACCATTCTTTGGCTTCTTTACTCATTTTGGCTTTCAAAATCTTCAAACATCTCTTAATAATTTCCTCACATTCCTTATCATCTAGTTCATTCAACACAAAAACTCGACATCTAGACAGCAGGGGAGCAATCACCTCAAAACTTGGATTTTCAGTTGTTGCTCCAATAAGGGTCAAGGCTCCAGATTCCACATAGGGCAACAAAAAGTCTTGTTGCATTTTATTGAAACGGTGAATTTCATCCAAAAATAATATTTTTTTTATTAAAGTTGGATTGTTAGAACTAATTATTTTTCTAATATCATCTTTCCCTGCCGAAACTGCCGATAATTCAAATAATTCAGCTTGCGCCTCTTTGGCAATAATTCGAGCCAAAGTTGTTTTCCCCACTCCTGGAGGTCCCCAAAATATCATGGAAAATATCTGATGGTTTTCAATTGCAATCCTCAATGGTTTCCCTTCTCCAACCAGATGCCTTTGCCCCACAAATCCCTTCAAATCCTTTGGTCTAATTTCTGCGGCTAGTGGTTCATTGTTCATATTTATCTTTGGGTTTACTTCGGGTATCCAAGCATATTGAATATCCTCTATAATGTCAATAATGAATATTAACATCAACAACCCCAGTCCCTTAATCTCCTTAGTTTTTGGAATTTTGATTCTTATCAACCCCAAACTTCTCTCGGCCCTAGTGGCCATCTATCTTATTGTCACTGGTCTAATCGGACTTGGTTTTCTAAAATTTTTTTAACCAAATCAGTTGAAACAAAAATTCTTAATCATTCTGGTTTTGACATTTTTTCTTCGTTTTATCTCCCTAAATCAATCCCTTTGGCTTGACGAGGCCATTTCGGCTCAAGTTGTAAAAAATTATTCATATTCAAATCTAGTTACCAAATTTTCTCCCTCAGATTTTCACCCGCCCCTATATTATCTTGTTCTCAAAACCTGGACCTCTTTTTTTGGCTACAGCGAAATTTCTCTTCGCCTACCATCTGTTATTTTTTCCTTACTTACCATCTATTTGGTATATCGCTTTTATGGGTTTGCCCCCTCACTTCTACTTTCCCTAAACCCTCTTTATCTTTATTATTCCCAAGAAGCACGAATGTATTCCTTGGTTACTCTTCTTATTTTTTGTGCCTTTCTCGCCTTCAAAAAACATAGAATTTTGCTTTATTTTTTATTCACCTTCCTCTCTCTTTCCACCTTTTATGGTTCAGTTTTTTTCTTTGCCGCTGTTTCTCTTTACTGGCTCTTTCAAAAAAAATATAAACAATTTTTTATCTACTCATTGGCTCCCTTTATTTCTTTGCTGATTTTGTCACCCCTTCTCTGGCAGCAGTACCAAACTTCTCGTCTTCTACTCTCATCGGTCAAAAACTGGTCCTCAGTTCTTGGACCAGTAACTCTAAAAAATATTTTATTAGTTATTGTCAAATTCACTATTGGAAGGATTTCTTTTTATCCCAAGTGGGCTTATTACCTCATCTCTTTTCTAGTCTCTCTTCCTCTATGGTTTCTTGTCACCATAAAATCACTTCGCTATCGCCAAGAGGCTTTTATCTTTTGGGTCAGTCTTTTGGTTGGGCTAATTTTTTCTCTTTTTACTCCCATGTTTCAATATTTTCGTTTTCTTTATCTTCTTCCTTTTCTTTGTTTGGTTGTCAGAAAAAGCTATCTCTATCCTCTCGTTTTTCTCTCCTTCTCCCTCCTCTATCTTTTGAACCCTACTTTTCATCGAGAAAACTGGAAAGGGATGTCCTCAACTCTCCCCCCAAATATTTACATGATCATTTCTGCTGCCGATCCAATAAACTATTATCGCTCCGACATCAAAATTAAGAATCTCTCCACCGAAGTTCCCACCGAATCAGAAATCGTTGTTTTACCCTACATATCGGAAATTCATGGTATTGATTACATCTCCCGTCTCCAAAGTCTCGGCTATCAACAAATTAAAATTACCTCCTACACTGGTCCCTTAACCAAAGAAATTTGGCAAAAATCAGCCCAGTAGTTTTTTTATTTCCGGTAGAGCTTTTATTGTAGTTCTGTAACCAATTTCAATATATTTCTTTGCCTTTACAAAATTCAGTACATTAATATCTTCCACTGGTGGCAATATTATTACATCTGCCCTTTTAAGATTTTCTTTCGATATTTTTTTTACCATCACTTGCATCGAGGCAAAGGCTATTTGTGTTAAATTTGCCTTTGACAACTTGCGATAACTTTTTGGAAAAATTTCACTGTACAAACCCACGGCGACTACTGTCTCTCCTTTCTTGGGGAAAACTTGTGACACTGGTATAGGATTAACTGCTCCACCATCAATCAGTATTTTCCCTTCATGCTTAACCGGAGAAAAAATTCCGGGAATAGCACAGGATGCCATAATCGCCTTTGCCAAGTTTCCCTGGTCGAAAACATATTCTTCTCCGGAAACTAAATCAGAACAAACCGCTTTAAACTTAATTGGCAGATCTTCAATTTTCTTGTTACCGCAAATAGCATCTAATATTTTTTCAATTTTTTTACCCTTAATCAAGCCATTCTTTGCCGGCCAACCCATCAAAACTCGAACTAAATCTAGGTAGCTAATATTGTTTACAATTTTTTCTAGCCTAATAAAATCTGGATTTGCCGCATATAAGCCACCGACTAAAGACCCAGCTGAAGTTCCTGAAATCTGACTAATTTCAATTCCTGCCTCGATCAGGGCTTTAATAACACCGATGTGAGCAAGTCCCTTTGAACCGCCACTTCCCAAAACTAAACATATTTTCTTTTTCATGGTTTTTATTATCTCATATTGGCAGTCAAATACTTGACAGCTAGCAGTCTAAGTGCTATACTGCTAGTATATAACCACATTATTAATTTATTAAGGAGATTATATGCACTACTATCCTTTTAAACCATTAGTTGATTTAAAACCCTTCCTTTGGGAAGATGACGAATGGCCCGAATTAAAGACGACTAGCGGTCTTAATGTTTACGAAGAGGGAGATCAAGTTGTTGTTCAAGCTGCGGTTCCCGGAGTTTCTTCAGATAAAATTAAAGTTACCTACGAAGATGGAGTTCTCAGAATTTCTGCCAGGTCTGAAGAAAAAGATATCGAAAAGAAAAAGAACCGTGTCGTTCATCAGTGGAACAAAGTTTCTTCCTTTAACTACACTACCTATCTACCTCGACCCATTGATAGCCAAGGCTTAGAAGCAAAAACTAAAGACGGTATTTTGACCATCACTGCTCCTGTAGCCGAAACTGCCAAGGCCAAAGAGATTGAAGTAAAAGTTGGCTAAAAAGTATCTCTTTTGGAAAAAGAAGGGTTTCACCAAAAGTGAGACCTTTCTTTTATTTTGTATATAATGGCTTATGGCTACCGACAAATATACCGCCCTTTGGGTTTCTCACTCCTCAATTTCCTCATTTTTAGAATGTCCTCGTTCTTATTACCTTAGAAACGTTTACAAAGATCCCAAAACCAAACACAAAATCAAGCTAATGTCGCCACCCCTAGCTCTTGGGCAAGCAGTTCATGAGGTAGTTGAGTCTTTATCTGAAATAAAGACAGACCTTCGTTTTCAAGAACCTCTTCTCGACAAATTCGAAAGATCCTGGAAAAAGGTTTCTGGTGAAAAAGGTGGTTTTTTTGACAAAGAAACTGAGTTTAAATACAAAAGCCGTGGTGAAGA
>JAHISL010000055.1 GCA_018818185.1 Patescibacteria group bacterium
ATTGGAGAGACTGTTGAAAATGCTATTGGCAGAGAAATGATGGAGGAAGTGGGCCTAAGATTTGAATCAACACCAATTTTTCTGCACAGCTATTCATGGAAAAAAGATGATGATTCTCCCACCAAACTCGGTCTTATCTTTTTAATAGATCTTAAAGGCAATATTAAAAACTATAATGTAAGACTTTGCGATGAATTAGAAAAACATGGTTGGTACAGTCAAGAAGAGGCCAGGGAACTAAAAACAATTGGTCCCGATAGTCCAACCGGTACTTTGGGGCAATTAAATCAAATTAGTAAAGTGTTATATTAATTTATATACTACATTTTTGAAATGCCAGACCTAATTGGTCTACATTTCATGTGTCATTTCAAAAAATGCCACTATCCTGAATTAGGTTAAATTATTTTCTCGATTAACCACTCTAATTAGTCTATTATTTATGTGTGAAAGCTAGAGAAAATTGGCTCAAAGGTATCCAAATTAGCAAGGTTATTCAATTTTTAACTTATTCTGACGTTTTAATGATGTCTGGTTGGGGACTAATTTCGCCCATTATGGCGGTATATTTTACCGATAAGATAATTGGTGGAAGTATTGCTGTCGCCGGTTTAGCTTCTACTATCTATTTTCTTGTCAAAAGTATTGTTCAAATTCCCGTTGCCCGATGGATCGATAAACGACATGGAGAAATGGACGATTACCATGTCATGATCATTGGCAGTGTTTTAATTACCTTTGCCGCATTTTCCTATGCTTGGGTAAATTACCCATGGCAACTATATCTCGTTCAGGTTGTTTACGGCCTAGGAGGCGCTTTTAGTTTTCCTTCCTGGTTAGCCCTTTTTACCCGACATGTTGACAAGAGACAAGAAGGTTTAGAGTGGAGTTTATATTACACCGCCACCGACCTTGGCGCTGCTCTTGCGGCTGGACTGGGTGGATTATTAGCCCAAAAGTTGGGCTTTACTACCTTATTTTTCCTTGTCGGAATTATGAGCGGTATTGGAACAATATTTTTGGTCGGAATTGTCAGTAGCCTAAAGAAAAAATAATCGACACTATATCAAAGAAACTATTCCATAGATTTAGGGTAAAATACATGTATACATGATCAAAAAACAACAATTTCTCGAGGCCTTAAAAGTAATCAAGTCATCTCACAATTTTCTCCTCCACCTTCACCCCGGTCCCGACGCCGACTCGGTTGGCTCTGCCCTAGCTCTTTTTCATTACCTAGACTCAATCAATAAGTCCGTCACCCTTATATCTGGAGACTCTCCTTTTCCCTACAACCTTAGTTTTATTCCCGGCAGTGAAAAAATCACCAAAGCCAACATCTCTGATATCAATCTAAACGATTTTGATTGTTTTATTGTTGCTGATAGTGGTGATATCTCTCAAATTAGCAAAAACACTACAGTTGTCTTCCCTAAAAATCAAAATGTAATTGTTTTCGACCATCACACCTCCAACAAAGGTTACGGAAAAATTAATCTTATTGATTATGATTCTCCTGCCACTTGTCAAATTATTTACCAATTTTTCGAAGCCAATAAAATAAAGATCAACTCAGAGATTGCTGCTTGTCTTATTGCCGGCATTTACACCGATAGTGGTGGTTTCAAATATGATCACACCAGCCCTGAAACATTTTTAATTGCCTCAAAATTGACCAAGTTATATCCGAATTTCTCAAACCTAATTTTTGAAATTGAAAATAACGATTCTCCATCAAACCTAAAAATGATTGGTCAATTATTAAAAGATATCGACGTCACCAACCATCTTGCCATTGCCTCTGTTAGCAACAAGGATTTAAAAAAACTAAAACTCGACAATGATGTTTCTGTAAATGGTCAGATCGCCAACATGCTCAAGAGCGTTGTTGGCTGGGATATCGGAATTTCTTTGACCGAAGTTGAATATCATAAAGTTTTTGCCTCCTTTCGGACTCGAGATTCGCAGAAATATGATTTAGGTACCATCGCCAAAGAAACTGGTTTTGGGGGTGGTCACCGTGCCGCCGCCGGCGCCTCCTTTCCCTACTCAATTACCAAAACCAAAAATTTAATTAGGCAAGTTATCGCCAAACTTTACCCAGAGGTACTATAATACTCATATGAACGAATGTGTTTTTTGCAAAATTGCCCAAGGCAATATTCCCTGCCACAAAGTTCTTGAAAATAAAGATTTTTTGGCCTTTCTTGATAACCGCCCTTTCACTGAGGGGCATCTGCTAGTTATTCCCAGAACCCACTATCGTTGGGTTTACGATGTTCCCAACTTTGGGGAGTATTGGGACTTTGCCCGTCAAGCCGCCTCTAAAATCCAGTCTTCTCTAAAACCAGAATATCTTACTTTTCTAACCATGGGAAACGAAGTTCCCCACGCCCACATTCATATTATCCCTCGTCACACTGGCGACCAATTAACCGGTATTTTTAAAGAAGAATTCAGAAGGAATCCTGACAATACTGAGTTTGATCAAACCTTGGCAAAAATTAAATCAGCAACGAACAAAAAATAGCCTTATTTTCCCTTTCTCTCTGCTCTTACTCGGTCTACCTTGGTCAAATGTCTTTTTCTTAGTCGAATTGACTTAGGTGTAATGTCAATCAATTCATCGTTTTCAATAAAGTCCAGGGCTTCTTCAATGCTATATTTTGTTGCCGGGGCCAAGACAATTGCGTCATCGTTCCCCGATGAGCGCATATTTGTCAATTGCTTACCCTTACAGATATTTATTTCAAGATCACCGACTACTGGTCTAAAGCCAACTATTTCACCTTCATAAACAGCCTCAGTTGGGTCAACAAAGGTAACACCTCTTTTTTGGGCCAAATCAATTCCAAATGACAATGCCTTTCCACTTTGTGAGGCAATCAAGACACCGTTTCTTGTTTTATAGTTTTCTTCTTCCTTGGCTTCAAAATCTAAAAACAAAAAGCTAATTGAAACCTGTCCCTTCGTTTCAGTCATCAGTGAGCTCCTCAAACCCAAGGCGTTTCTCTCAGAAATCTTGTAAATCATTTTTACTCCATTTTTATCGTCAGTGCTCATGTCCAGCATTCTGGCTTTTCTTTTTCCAAGTTCAGAAGTGATTGTTCCTACGTAATCTTCCGGAGTCAATATTGTTAGTTCAGAAAAAGGTTCACACCATTTGCCATCAATTTGCTTCAGAATTACCTCTGGTTTTCCCACTTCCATGGCATAACCTTCACGACGTAGTTTTTCTACCAAGACGGCCAGATGAAGTTCTCCTCTCCCTGACACGATCATTCGGATACTGTCGGTTGGATCATCCTCAACCTTAAGACCCAAATTTGTTTCTGCTTCTTCCAATAATCTTTCTTTAAGTTCTCGGCTAGTTACAAATCTAGACTCCTCTTTAGCAAAGACTGATGTATTTGGTCCAAAACTTGCCTTAAGTGTTGGCTCGGTAACTTCGATTGTTGGTAGAGCCACCTGAAAATTAATGTCGGTAATTGTTTGACCAATTTCAATTTGTGATACGCCTGCCAAATAAACTATCTCTCCACTTTTTGCTTCTTCTGCTTCAACTTTATTTATTCCTTCGTTAACGTACATTCTTTCAATTTTAAAGTTACCCAAAGACTTTTGATCAGGATTAATCAGTGAAACAAAACTACCTTTTTTTATCTTTCCCTGGTTTATTCGACCAACTGCCAATCTTCCCAAATATTCATTTTTTTCAAAAGCTGAAACCAACATCTGAAAAGGTGCCTCGTCATCTTTTCTTGCCGAGGGGATATAATTCAAAATTGTTTCAAATAGGGGAGAGGTATCACCCTTTGCTTCCAAGTCATCGGGCATTTCCAAAAAAGTCTTTCCTTCTCTACCAACCGCATAAATTACTGGAAAGTCGAGCAAATCTTCACTTGAAGCTAAGGTTAAAAACAAGTTTTCTGTGTCTGTTACTACTTCTTTTACTCTCTGATCCTTTCTGTCAATCTTATTTATCACCAAAATTACCTTAAGACCAAAATCAAGGGCTTTCTTCAAAACAAATTTTGTTTGTGACAATGGCCCTTCAGCCGCGTCAACAATCAAAAGTACTCCATCAGCCATATTCAAGACTCTTTCCACCTCTCCTCCAAAATCAGCGTGTCCCGGAGTATCGATGATGTTAATTTTAATATCTTTGTAAAAAACCGAGGTATTTTTTGACAAAATTGTAATTCCCTTTTCCCTTTCCAAATCGTTGCTATCCATAATTCTTTCCATACTCATCTCATCTTGATTTTCACGGAAAGAATGGGTTTGTTTTAATAGTGCGTCGACCAATGTCGTCTTGCCATGGTCAACATGGGCAATCACCGCAACGTTCCTAATATCAGTCGAAATTTGCATCCGTCGATTTTACCATTAAAATACTATATATAGTCAAACTAAATCGTATTTTAATATTAGCAGTTTTTCTGGCAATTTCGGTATTTATTTATTACCACTATTCTAGGCCGTCCCCACAACTCATTAATCTAACCTATGTTGAGGAAATAAGTTCAAAACCAACCCAAATTCAAGAATCTGGAATCCCGAATCATTTTTTAATAAAAACTCCATTTATTCCCCAAGCTCCCGAGAAAAATTGGGATCAACCCTGGCAAGATGCCTGTGAAGAAGCGGCTCTGCTGACTGTTCATTATTATTACCAAGACATAAACCCCAGCATCGACGAGATAGTAAAAGACTTAAACACCCTCTTTGATTATGAAAAAAAACAATCTTGGACTCACGATGTAAATTTGTCACAAATGGCCGATATCTCGAGTACTTTGTGGAATTATCAGACAAAAATTATCGACAATCCTACTCTAAACCAGCTCAAGGAATATCTCTCTCAAAATATTCCAATTATTGTTCCCGCCAATGGTAAGACCCTGTATCAAGAGAATAAGCACTTTAAAAGCGGGGGACCATGGTATCACAACCTTATAATTTTGGGTTATGACGACGATAAAAAGATATTTATTGTCCATGACGTTGGTACTCAATTTGGCCCGTATTACCAATATTCCTATTCCTTGTTATTAAAAAGTATTCACGATTTTCCCCCCACCGGGCACAAGGAAGATATCGATCAAGGTCTCTCTCGAGTTTTAATTTTGCTAAAATAAAACATGAAAAATTTATTTATACTATTATTTTCAGTCGTCTTTCTTTCTTCTTGTTCACTTAAAAATTCTTCCAATTTAACCCCCACCTCTATGCCCCTCCCTCCACAAGACCAAACATCACCCTCACCCATTCTTGATGCCAATACAAGTCCTATCGTTGGTCTAAAGACAAAAAATGGCCAAATTGTCATCAAGCTTTACCAACAGGAAACCCCAAACACAGTTGCCAACTTTTTAAAAAAAGTTGATAGCGGTTTTTACAATGGTTTAACCTTCCACCGAGTTATCGCCGACTTTATGGCCCAGGGTGGTGACCCAACTGGTACTGGAAGCGGTGGTGGCCAACAAAAATCGGAGCTCAACCAAATTCCCTTCAAACGGGGTAGTCTTGGTTTGGCCCGAACTCCCGAGACCAAGGAAATTAGTAATGATTCCCAGTTCTTTATCTGTTTTACTGATGTTGGCTGTCAACACCTAACCGGAGATTACGTCAATTTTGGCGAGGTTCTTTCTGGTTTTGATGTTCTTGATCAAATCCAAGGTGGCGATAAAATTATTGAAATTACCCAAAACACCAAATGAAAAAATTTCTACCCATCATCGCTATAGTTGCGCTATTTGTGGGCTATTTATTGTTTAATTCAGCAAACAGTACCCCCACCGTTGTCGATTCTGAGGCTCAATTAATTCTTTTTTGGGGAACTGGCTGTCCCCACTGCGAAACAGTTAAGCAATACATCAAGGACAATAATCTCGAAAGTAAAATCAAGGTTAGCTACAAAGAAGTCTATTACGATAATTCCAACAAGCAATTACTCGAAGAAACCGTCAAAAAATGTCCCGAAATCGATTCCAGTCGTGGTATTGGTGTTCCCCTGGCTTTTGACACTGAAGGTAACAAATGTCTTTATGGTGACACCCCTATCATCGAGTGGTTGAGCACCAAATGATACAATAAAATTGTGTCCAAGAAGCTAAAGAAACTAAAGAAAAAAGAGTTCCACTTTAATCTCAATGTTTTGTTTCGTTGGGCTGTGTTCGCCCTAATTATTTACATTTCAATTCAACTTCTCTCGGGAAATAAAAGTTCCATAGACACCCAAATTAGCCCCAATTTAAAAGTTCTAGGTATCGACCATCAACCTGTTATAATCAAAGCCACTGAAATTTTTAATGACTACAAAAATCAGTTTACTCAGTATCTTGATAATCAG
>JAHISL010000056.1 GCA_018818185.1 Patescibacteria group bacterium
ACTTCGATTGGTTATGAAGCGATTTAATGTAAGGCCAGAAGAGGTTGTGTATGCTGATGATCAGGAGTCGAATTTGGTAGACGCAAGGGTGCTTGGGGTAAAAACTATATTTGTTAAAAATTATAGTCAGTTTAAAAAAGACTTAGATGAAGCCCTCAAATAATTGTTTACAAATTTTAAAAGGCGGTAGTAACCGCCTTTTTTGTTTATACTCCTGAAATACTTTTCTTTTTCATTCGCTTGTATTTCAAATAGTATTTCCATTTTTCTTTATCTTCGAACCAGTCTAAGGGATAATCTGTATACCAACCAATAATGTTATATGCTTCTTCTGTTATAAAGCCGTTTTTGTAGGAATATTTTCTGATATCGTGTAAATCACCGAAGGACTGGTATTTAACTTTAGCTTTTTTTACCCACGCGTTATCAAATTCCAGATTTCTATTGCGGGACAAAGGTACAATGACCCATTCTACTTTCAGGCCCACTTTCCGCAGATTATTTATGAAGTCTACTTTATGAATACCGCTTGCGGTAGCATCGTCAATTAAAACCACCCTCTCTCCTTTTTTATAAGCACCTTCAACAGCAAACTTCATTCCAGCTTTCTTTGCATGCTGACGAACATAAAGTTGTTTTACTCCTAACTGCATGGCCAGAGGGGAGGAAAGCATAATTCCACAGGTAGCCCCTCCACAAATAATATCATATTTTATTTTCTGCTTTTTTAGGAATTTGCTAATTTCATCCAAAACTACTTGTAATCTCTCAGGATAAGAAAAAGTCCTTCGGGATTCTGGATAAATGGGATTAATATATCCCGAACTGGTTTTGATAGGGCCTACAATAAAGAACCCAGGAGTTTCTGAAAACTGTTGGATTATTTTTTTACTAGTGGCGTAATTTGTTTTGATCATATTTTTGATATTGAATTCTTTTTATTTTTTTTGTACTTATTTAAAAATTCCATTTTTTTGGGATCTTGATGCCAAGTATCAGGATATTCGGTATACCACTTTATTATTTTAAGTGCTTCTTGCGTAATGTAGTTTTTTGCAGCCATGTATTCCATCAGGACGTCCAGCGATCCAAAATCATATACCTTCACTTTCAGATTTTTGATTTTAGAGAAACTCTTTATTTTTGGACGGCGTAAAGTTACCATAATGGTATCAACAATCAAACCTGCCTTACGGATATTTTTAATGAATGGTGCTTTGGATGTTCCATTTACTATTACATCATCAACTAAAAGCACCTTCCACCCTTTTTCAAAATAGCCCTCTACCGCTTTTCCCATTCCTCCCTTTTTTGGTATTTTTCTAACCCACAGAAATGGTTTGTTTAATTTCATAGCCAAAGCCAGTGCAATAGGCATGCCGGCTGTTGCTCCGCCGACGATGGCATCAAATTTGATGCCATTCTTCTTTATGCATTCAGCAAATATATTTGCAAACGCTTTTAGGTTTTTTGGTTGAGAAAGTGCTGTTCTGACATCAAAATAAATTGGAACCAACCAACCGCCGGAAGCGCGCATGGGACCAACTTTACCAAAACTCTTTTGTTTTGCGTAAATATCTAAAACCCTTTTGTCTGTCGGCATAGTTTTCTATTTTATACTTTTACTGTTTCAATAACTTGTTCCGGACTGGTTGTCACCTCATTCAGCCTATCCAAATTAACTCGAGCATAATGTGCCCCTCGTGCTTTATCCCGGTGACTTGTGGCAATCTCCAGTCGGGTTACTTGGTGTCCGTCAGCTTCCAGTACAGTATTTCTATTTATGTGGGTGTGACCAAATTGAGCTAGAGCAATACTATTTTTTTTGGCAAAATCTCCAACAACACCTTCTCCATAGCGAACATGATGACCTTTGCTGACCTTCTTTCCTTCCATCCCAGGCTGAAATTTATGCCAAAGCGATTCTTGCTGGTCAATCGGATCATATACATACGGTCCCAGCGATCCGATTTCCGCCGGTTGCGTGTGAGAAATCATTATCCTTCCCTGCGGGGTTTCTATAAATTGCATTGTAGGTAGGTTGTTGATTACTTGGTCAACACTTTGCCAATGTTCAAAGACTTGTTTAATTGCATTAGGATTACCAAACCTTGAGTCCGGATTTTTAATTTTTCTTGTAGCTTCAATCATTGCTCGGCCTACTGAATTTTCCAAAGCAGGAGATTTACCTTCAATCCCTAGCATATTTTTAAAATCAGAATATATTTGACGAGTGGCAAAATGTTTGGCATCCAAAGGTTTTGCGCCAGCGTTTCGGCCAGCACTCATCAGTACAGCGCCGAATAGCAAGTTATAATCCATCCGCTTGCCACTCTTGGTCTGATACTTTTTGATTTTAGCCAGGTGTTTTTCAAGTTTTGCATCACCCGGTTTGTTTACCAGCTCGTCTTCGACAACTTTTTGTTGTTCTTTCCAAAGCTTTTCCAAAATTCTTTCTACTTCTGCTTCTATTTCCGTAAATGTCTCTTCCGGTAAATATTTCTGACCAAGCTCCGGTGCTAAACCGGCAAATAAAGATGTTCCTCTGCGGTCACCATTACCCGGAGTGATAAAAACTCGCTCTGGATATTTTTGTTGAGCTGCTAACAATGCTTCCAAAGACCCTAATTTTTTATTTCCTTCAAGAGAAATATCACCAGAACAACTGAAATATACATCCTCGCCATTTTCAACTCTCTCTAAAAATTCTTCCAGTGGTTTGGTTAGATCTTCCATATTGCCGTGTATATCAGAGGTCATGATGATTTCGCCTCCGTTGAGTTTGGCATAACCGACTCCGCCCTCCTGAAAACGACGGATTTCTACATCTTCGCCCTCGGTATTTGTTCCACGGGATGTATCAATATCATTTACAGTTTCTGCATGATGAATTCTTTTTTCGCCACTACGCTGCTGATGTTGCAGTAAACTTAGTGAGCCTTCCATAAGTTCACCTGATTCTTTTAGACTACGGTCACCGGCCTTTTCTATTACTTCCTCCTTAATTTCTTCAACAGTTTTATCCCTTTGCCAATCGGGAATCCCGAGTGTTTCTTTCATATATTTGTGGTTAATTATCTGTTTATCATAATAGCTTTTTTTGGTACAAATTTCAAGTTAATGTTGCAGGCGCGAATTAGAATTCGCGCCTGCGTTATCATTTTTTGCCAAAGAAAAAAGGTTCCGATCATTCATAGGGTTATGAATGGGAACCTTTAAAAAAGCGGGGAAAGAGCGTTCTACT
>JAHISL010000057.1 GCA_018818185.1 Patescibacteria group bacterium
AGCAGAATTCATTAACCTTGACTACTCACCTGACATTGAACAAGAACAATCCAGATTTTACAATTCGGATTTGATCGGTTCTGAACTTACACCCCGAGACAACAAGGGGACAATTACCCAAAAAATAAATCTTTTTGAAATCCTTTCAAAAAGCACCAATCCAGTTTCTTTAAGCACTCAAGCCAAACTCTTACCCAAAAAATGAAAAAATCTCCCACCCTTATTTACACCTTAGTTTTGTCTGCAATTGGTTTATTATTTATCTCCTCTTCCTCCTTGTTCGAAGCTGAAAAAACTCTTGGAGACCCCTATTTTTTCTTAAAAAAACAACTCGTTTGGATTCTTATCGGCCTAGTATGTTTATTTGTTACCTCCAGAATCAAAATAAACACCTTGGTCAACAACTCATTTCGCTTTTATATCATTAGTCTTATTTTTTTAGTTCTTGTCTTAATCCCCGGAATCGGCATGAAAATTCTTGGTGCTCGTAGACAAATAGATTTTGGTTTTTTTAACTTTCAACCATCAGAACTTTTTAAATTCGCCTCTGTTATATTTTTTTCCTATCTTTTTTCACTCCCAGAAAAAAGAAATCTAAAAAATCTTGCCCTTTATTTGTTTCCACCTCTCATCCTAATTGTCTCAGAACCAAACTTAAGCACCACTGTTATGATTGCTGCCATCGTTATTACCATCTATTATCTTTCCGGTGCCGAAATTACCAGTCTTTTTTCTGCCGCTTCAGTTCTTACCATTCTTAGTCTTCTTCTTATTTTAATATCTCCCTATCGTCTTGCCCGAGTAAAAACTCTTTTAAACCAACAAAGCGACACCAATCTTAATTATCATAGTGAGCAATTAATCCTCACCCTAGCCTCTGGTGGCCTAACAGGCAAGGGGATCGCTAATTCAGATCATAAATACAAATTTCTTCCCAAAATTAGCACCGATTCAATTCTCGCCATTATCGGCGAAGAAACAGGATTCATCGGTCTTTCCTTAATTAGCTACTTATTTTTATTATTGATTTCTCGCATCATCAAACTCTCCCAAGTTACTCCTGACAGTTTTGAAAAGTTGCTATTGGGTGGCATCGCTTCGTGGATATCCTATCAGGCACTAATTAATTTTTCAGCCATCGTCGCTTTAATTCCACTTACAGGAATTCCTTTTCCCTTTATTGCCTACGGAGGCTCTTCACTTATTACCTTGATGTCAGCTATTGGTCTAACCATGAACATCGAAAAAAAATACTCTAAATTGTTATACTCAAACCATGATCAGAAGCCAAAAAATCATCATCACCGGCACACATCCCACTCCCGCCATTGAACTGATCCGCCAGCTAAAACTAGATCGCAATATCAATTGGGAAATACATTATCTTGGTCGACGATACAACTCCAACACCAACTCCCAGCCCTCAATTGAATCAAAAATTATCCCAAAAACAGGCGTTAAATTTTACAAGCTCGATTCTGGAAAATTTGATCGTCGCTGGCTTCCCAATACCATCACTGGTTTACCCAAAATTATAACCGGCTTCCTTCAGTCATATAGAATAATCAAAAAAATCAAACCAGCTGTTGTTCTTTCCTTTGGAGGTTATGTTTCAGTTCCAGTAATTATCTCTGCATGGCTTCAAAGAATTCCCGCCATCACCCACGAACAAACTCTAACCCTAAGCCTTTCAACCAGAATCAACAGTTTCTTTTGCAAAAAAGTTGCCCTATCCTTTCCCACTACAAAAAAATCTTCAAAATATGTCGTTACCGGAAACCTGCTTCGTCAAGAAATTTTTTCTACCAAGTCAGCTTTGTTCAAAGATTTTATTCCAAAAATAAAGAAATACCCCCTAATATTTCTTACCGCTGGCAATCAGGGTTCACATTTATTAAATTCAACAGTTAAAGAAATTCTTCCTGATCTCACCAAAAAATACACCATTATTCACCAAACAGGACAACAAGATTTTTCCACCTATCACCAGCTATCGTCCAAATACCCAAATTATCATGTCTACAAATACATTGAATCTCAAGATATCGGTTGGGTATTTTTCCATAGCAGTCTAATAATTTGTCGAGCTGGCGCCAATACCACTCAGGAAATAGATATTCTTGACAAAAAATGCATCATCATCCCTCTACCATCAAGCCAACAAAACGAGCAATTAAAAAATGCCATCTATCTAAAAAATAAACACCCAAAAAACACCATTTTAATAGAAAACAAAGACTTAAACGCCGAAAAACTGCTATTATCAATTAATAGAATTTTATCTACCACCAAAAAAAATCGGCCATTATCTACCTACACCAACCTTAACCTATTAAATCTTCTCAAAAAGCTCTAAAATTAACACATGCAACATTTTAAAACAATTAATTGCCTCGACATTGGTACCTCAAAAATAACTGCTATTATCGGCCAAATACCTGAAAATGAAACAAAAATCAACGTCATTGGTGTTGCCTCTCTACCCGCCCAAGGCTTTAAAAAAGGCCAGATAATAAACCTTGATCAGGCATCAAAAACAATAACCGAATGCATAGAATCTGCCGAAAGAATGGCTGGATTTCAAGTAAACCATGCTTTTATTTCTCTCACTGCACCTCATTTTGAATCTATAAATTCTAAGGGTGTCACTGCGGTATCTGACCCCAACGGTGAAATTTCCGCCGCCGATATCGAAAGAGCAGTAGAAGCCGCCAAAGCCATCTCCCTCCCAAACAACAAGGAAGTTGTTCATGTTATTCCTCGTCTATACACTGTCGACGGTCAAGAAGGTGTTGTTGACCCTATTGGCATGAATGGAATCCGTCTCGAAGTCGAAACACACCTTATCCTTGCCTCAACTCCATCACTAAAAAATTTGTATAAATGTCTCGAAGATATTGGTATCAAAATTGATTCTCTAATTTACTCCGGTCTTAGTGCCGCCAAGGCCTGTCTCACCGATACTGAAACAGAACTTGGAGTTGCCCTAGTCGATATTGGCGGTAGCAATACCACCATTACAATTTTCCAAGAATCTTCCCCCATATATTCTTGTGTTATTCCCCTTGGTGCCAACAATATCACCAACGATTTAGCAATTGGACTAAGATTGCCCTTAGGTGATTCTGAAAAAATAAAAATAAAACTAAAAGCCTACGCCGACAAAAAAGGTTTTGAGGACGAGATAGAACTTAGCCATCTTGGAATTGTCGGAGAAGACAAGAA
>JAHISL010000058.1 GCA_018818185.1 Patescibacteria group bacterium
ACCAAGACGAAGACAGGTCTCGAGACGACGAACATCGATACCGTGATCCATGTTGAGGTAGATAGGCAGAGCATCGGAGTTGGCTTTTTTGACGAGCATTAATAGCCTTTCCGCATGGATGAAAGAATCTTCACCAGGAGAGAGCTGGACGATGCAGGGTAAATTAGTTTCGGCCACAGCCATCTCGACGGCTTGATAGATTTCAAAAGAATCGATATTAAAGGCTGGAAGAGCCCGGTGATGTTGTTGGTAATCTGAAAGAATCTGTTTTAGGGAGATCATTTTTTGGAAAGTAAACTTTTAAGAGATTGTAAAATGGCCAAGGGTGAAAGACCATAATGGTGATAAAGATCAAAATAATTTTGGGCTGATTGACCAAAGTTATTATCGACAGCCAAATGGACAAATTTGCACTTTAGACCATTGGACAGAATTAAAGAGGAAATGGCTTCGCCAATACCACCGATTTTTTGATGGTCTTCGATAACCAAACAACGCTTGGTTTTTTTAATTGATTTTAAAATAGTCTCGGAGTCTAATGGCTTAATAGAAGAGCAGTTAATAATATCTAAAGAATATTTGTCAAAATCTTCGGAAAATAATTGAGTTAAGATGGGGCCATATCCCAGAACAGTAATATCTTTACCGCTTTTGATAAGCTGGGATTTGCCAATGGTAAATGAGGGAGCTTTTTTATAAACGAGTGGGGTGGCGGGGCGGGGCAAACGAAGATAAGATGGTGTTTGGCTGTGAGCAATGACGGGGAGCATCTTGACTATCTCTAGGGCGTCGAGAGGGGCAAAGACTTCCATGTTGGGTAGTGAACGCATTAGAGCAACATCCTCAAGCATTTGGTGGGTAGCGCCGAGATCGGCACTCATTAGCCCGGCATGAGAGCCGATAATTTTGACGTTTTGGTGGTTGTAACAAATTGATTGTTTAATAACTGCCCAATTTAAGGCTGGAGAAAAACAGGCAAAAGAGGTGAGAAAAACGGTTTTGCCAGAGCTAGCCAAGCCGGCGGCGACAGCAGCAGCATTTGACTCGGCGACCCCAGCTTGGATAAAACGACTTTTAAAACGAAGGGCAAATTTATCAAGATATAGAGAGGGACGTAAACCAATATCAACAACATATAGTTGGGGATTTTTGACAGCCAATTCAAAAAGAGAATCGGCGAAGGCTTGGCGAATAGATTTATTTTCAATATTTTTGAAGTTCATTTTTGGCTTTTAAAAATTTATCCTCAGGTAGTTTTTTTATGTCATGATAATCGGGATTATTTTCCATAAAAGAAACTCCCTTTCCAAGAATAGTTTTGGCAATAATACAAACTGGGTAGATGACAGATGATGTTTTTGCCTTTCTTATGGCTTTTTCAAGTTCGTAAAGATTGTGGCCATCAACAGTGGTAACTGTCCAACCAAAATGTAGATACTTGGATGCGAGATCACCAAGAGGCATAATTTGCTCGGTGGAGCCACCAATCTGACAGCCGTTGTAGTCAATAATATTAATTAGATTGCCCAAATGATATTTGTTGGCAAAGGTGATGGCTTCCCAGATTTGGCCTTCATTGTGTTCACCGTCAGTACTGAGACAGATGGTATGACGACTCTTGTCGCCGAGAGCTAGACCAGCGGCAAAGGAGAGACCCTGGCCGAGGGCGCCCGAAGCATATTCAACCCCTGGAGTATCAAGATTTGAGTGGCCCTGGAGACGAGAGGCAAATTGAGAATAGGTTAGAAGTTCTTCTCGAGGGAATTTTCCAATATAGGCCAGGACAGCATAAAGAGCAGGACATAAATGACCGGCGGAGAGAATAAAATGATCTTTGTCAAAGTTAAAAATTCCCGAATTATAGAGAGAAATTAAAATATCAATTGAAGAAAATGAACCACCAATATGGCCTTCACCGGCAGTGTTGATCATCTCAAGAATATCGAGACGTAACTGGCGAGATAAGGGCGCAAGCGGATGTGATTTCTTAGCGGGCAGCAAAATCATTAATTAAGTATAAGCTAAAAAATAGAAAATTTTTTAATATAAACAAGAAATGTGCTAAAGTAGCGATACAAATGGAAGAATTAGTGGAAAAATATCAAAGGAGTATTGCTGCCTTTGTCCGGAGGAAAATCGATAACGAAGATGTGGTCGAAGAAATAACCCAAGATGTGTTGATGGCTGCTTACAAGGCAATGCCAAACTTTAACAAGAAGTGTGGCGAGTTTTCATATATCTGCAGTATTGCTAAACATAAAATTACCGATTATTACCGAAAAAAAAGACTAAAAACGATATTGTTTTCGGTTAATCCAAAGTTTGAAGAAATTGCTGAGGGGGCCTTGGGGCCAGAAAGAGACGCTCTGAAAAATGAAATCAAAGAAGAGATAAAGAAAACTATGTCGGAATTAAAAGAAGATTAT
>JAHISL010000059.1 GCA_018818185.1 Patescibacteria group bacterium
CAATAGAAGAAATTGAGGACGATATTTGTTAAAATTCATCTGATTTAATTGTACTACATGGCCCCATCGTCTAGTGGCTAGGACAGCAGATTCTCATTCTGCTAACCAGGGTTCGATTCCCTGTGGGGTCACACTCAGGGAATTCGCGTCGGCACGCGGATCAAAATTGGCTCGATGAAAACGCAAAAATTATTACTTTACCTTGTACTTACTTTTTTAAATCCCTAAATTCTGGATAATAATTGGTCACTATGTTTTTCCATTTAATTGTTTCATTTGGTGGGCTAATATCATTTTTTGAATAAACCAAAAGTATTTTGATAATTTTCTTGGCTATGTCAACGGCGGCAACAACACGATTGCCCGAACTTTTGGCTGAAATATTACTACCGGCGATTTTAAAATCAACCTTGACAATACTATAACCATTACAGTGACAGATAAAATCAATTTTTGAACTAGTACTAATATTGGCGTTTACAAAGTTATCGTAGCGAGACAACATCTCTTTAATTGCTTTTAAAGTTATATCCCATTGTTTGCCTTTGTATTTTTTGGCAAAACTATGAATATAATGCCGTTGGGCAAACTCTTGGATAAATACTGAATATTCACTAGTAGACATATTCGGGTTCTTGCTGAGTAATTAATTCGTAGGGAATAACCTCGCCCGGACTACAAATTTTGTAGGGCAATTGTTCATGAGTAAATTTGACAATTTCCTCAGTTCTTTTTCCAAACCATTTTAACGATACTTTTTTAATTTGATTTTTTTCCTCAATGGTCAATAGATTGGGTTTTTGCATAAGGCCAGCGCGAGACAAACTTATCATTTGACTACCATTTTTTATTTCTAAATTCAGAACACCTTCGGTAATAAGTTCTTCTACTTTGGCAAAATAAATATTTGGGACGGGGCCTTGAGCCAGTCGGCGATATTTGGCACCCGTCATCGATTCGAGATGTTGATAGTACCAACTAAAATCGTTTAAATATATTAATTTGGCTAATTTTGTTTTAGTAATTTTGCCATCGGTTGCGGCACCATGACGAATTGTTTCAAGCAACACTTCACGGTATTTTTCTTCATTAACAACTTCTTGTGACAACACATCTTGGGGATCACAACCAATTTTGTCAGCAAGTTTGTTGAGCTGGTCAATAGTGATCGAAATTTCTCCCTTTTCAAGAGAAATATAGGTAGGACGAGACACGCCAATAAAATTGGCCATTTCAGCCTGGGTCCATCTATTTTTTGCCCTAATGTTGCCGAGAAAATTCATATATTTATATTAAATATTATAATAAAATAAGTTTACAATGACATCAAAATTATGTCAAGCATTTTGACAATTTGATGTAAAGAAATATGTTATAATGAAGCTAAATAGTGATTGCCGACCGGCGTCGACTATACTTTTGAGATCTCAACAAGCTTAGCTATTATGGTAGGATTTCCACGGGTTAGCTTTTTAATCATCAAACCCTCAGATTTACTGTTCGCAATGCGAAGATTATCCTCTGATAATAATTATGCTGCTTTTGTTTTTTGAGACGACTTATAGTTTTATCTATCTCTCTATCGCAGTTTTGTAATTAGTAAGAATCGTTTGATTTACCACAAAGAGTTTATTTACGTGATAATATTTACTAAGGAGGTAGTTATTATGTTTTTAATAATAATAGGTGGACTAGTAGGTGGGGCATTGAGAGGAATAATGGGGATTGCTAAAACCCTAGTAACAAAACAGGAAGAGGCAATTAACTATGGCTGGTTGATGGTAAGTATTTTTGTAGCCATGATAATCGGGGTGATTGCCGCAACATTTATGGGAGAAGGCTTTGAGGTAGCCCTGTTGGCTGGTTATGCTGGCTCTGACTTACTTGAGGGTCTATTTAAACTAAAATTCAACGAAAAGTTTGAAAAATAGACTATTTTTTTGAAAAGGTTGATCTAGTAATCTTAATGACTTTTTCTTTGGTAGCTAAGGGGGTTAGCTTTTTAATTAAGGCTGGGGAAAGCTCTTTGCGATCATAGGCCAATCCAAGTTTAGTAATATCAAAGGCGATGACTTGATCCCACTGCTTGGAGTTTTTCATGATCTCTTCCACCTCCTTTCTCCCCTTTTGGTTGATCTGGGGAAAGGTGGTTTTTGAATACTGCTTGATTTTAAGAAGATTGTTTCCAGATTTGAGAAGTTTTTGATTGGTGTCTTGGGAAAACTTGGCGATGGCAAGCTTAAGTTGGGCGAATTGATCGTCAAGCTTATCCCTTTGGCGACAGAGATCGAGATATTGATTTACGAGATCAGAGCTTTGTTGAGTCTTTGTTGACATTTATATAAATTAATTGATAAATATTTTGAATAAGTGTTGAATTATTTGGGAATGTAGGGATAATTGGTGTGACAATCGCCAGAGCGAAGATAACCTGCCTTTATTGCCTCCTCTTCAGAACAAAACCATTGATCGTTTTTCCAGAGATCAATAATGGTGCGGTTGTAATTGGTACAACCAGGATAAGAATAGAGAGGTCGATCTTGTCGCTGATCATGGTTGCCCTTGATGACACAATTGGGATCGGGGGCAATAAGCTGAGAACACTGAGAACCATGAATACCAAGGTGATTTTCCCGAGCGTAGTCATTGGCATCTTGGAGAGCTTTCTTGGCAGAAAAATTGCTATAAGTGTCGATGGCGTAACCATTCCTAACCATAATCTCATTGATAATTCGGCCGTCACTTAGGACAAGAGCATTGATACGATGGTATTGATCAGAATAGGGCTCAAGTAAAACTACTCTTTTTCCCAAAACTAACTGCGATAGGGCTTTTTTTGATTCCTTGCCTAAACATTTATCCAATTCTGGGGCATCAATGGATGCTAAGCGAACAGTTTGCTTGTTTTTAAGTTTGAAGGTATCGCCATCAATTACTTGAACCACTCGGTCACCAACTTGGTTTTGTTGGGTAAAGTGAAGGGCAGTGGCAAGACTGGGAACAAGAACTATCAAGGTGGCGAGAGCTAGTTTCTTTAGCTTCATTTGTTAAGTATAGTACTAATTTTACATTGTTTGGTGGATGATAAGAAAAATTAGGTTAGCGAAGAGATGATCTGAATATTTAGAAAGAAAGCTCAGATAATTTTGATCATATTTTAGATAATAAAATTTTAAGGTGAATTTAGCTAATGAAAAAAACCTTCTTTGAGTTAAAATATGACTGCAAAACAGAGATGACCTTATTTAAATAAAAGAAAAATTCTTATTGTTTCTTTTTACAGAAACACTGTTTGGTTAAGGCACCAATTAAGACTAAAAAATAATGGTTGAAGCACAACTAAAATTTAACACTGAGACAAGATTGGCTAATGGTTTGGTAAAAAACTTTGAGATAGTTGTTGGCCAAAAACCAGTTGGCAGGCTATCAATGGTTGAGTTTCAGATAGAAAGGCCATTTTTGACCGATTGGCAATATTTAAAGGAAATTTATGTTGCACCTGGGCAAAGAAATAAGGGAGTGGCTAAGAACATTGTCAGAAGAATTGGAAATGAAATGAGACAACAGCCTGCTAATGGGATCTTGCTGAACGCAATATGTAACGTCAGAGCGAGAAATATGTATACACACCTCGGATGGAGTGATGTTTGTGAGGAAGATGGTTGGCAGGTATTAATAAATGTGGCGGTAGATGATTTTGTGATTAGAGAGAGTTGTGGTCAGGCTTTAAAATTTATTAGATAAGCAAGAAAGAATTATATTCTATGAAAGGTTTCGAACAATTTCTTGGTTAGAGGGTCATAATTTTTTGTCAAATATGATATAATATAGGATACTATGCGAAATTATATTGAGGCACCATTGACGCTGCCAGGCAATAAGATAGAAAACACTGGAGATGCTTGCGAAGTAGGCAGACGAGCTATTAACATAACCGGTCAAACTGAATCAGATTTAAATTTTCTTGCTCTAACAAAATATAAAGAAATTTCAGAAGCAAAGAGTCTCCTGAAGGCTGAATCACGAGCGGTTATCTCGTGGGGCAAGGAGAAGTTGAGAATTGATCTTTCAGGGCGGATGCCAACTGAAGATGGAGTTCACTTTCTTCTTGAGCCTGATTTTAATAAAATAGCAAATATATTTGGTTGTGAGCCAAATGTATCTGGATTTCGTATGCCATCTGGGGAGATTTTTATTAAACAACAACCAAAACTAGTTGACACGTTGTCAATTGTCCAACACGAGAGGTTGCACGGTGTTTCATATCAAAAACCGACTGCTCAGCAAATAATTAATAATAGGTCAAAAGAAATACTTTGTTCTGGATATAGTAGATATATTTCAGGTGAAAAACATTACGGATCGTTTGACGAAGCATTAACGGAGATGGCTAATCTTATTATTATTAGAGAATACTGGAGCCAACAACCAAAATTGAGGGAATTAAGAATTGTCGACCAAAGGCATATTGCCTATCCAGGAGAAATACTAGTGGTTGATGAACTAATTAAAAAAATCAGTGAAAAGAACGGTCGTGAATATAAAGACGTCTTTTATGAATTAATGAAGGGAAAAATCAAGGGAAAATCGAGAACGCTACGAATCTTGTCTGACGTAGTTGGCAAAGAGGGAATGGATGTTATTAAAAAATGGAAAGCATCCCCAGATGTTTTATTAAAAACAATGACTGCCTTAAAACTTGGAAGAGGGGTGATAAAATTTGAACAACTTAGGCGTGGATCGGAGATAAGAATAATGGAAGAAATAATACCGGGGTTTTATATAAAACTTAGATAGTTTATTTCTAATGATTGTTATTAAGTGGTAGGACTATTTGATACAATTGGATAATGGGAAACAGAGCAGAAGAATCTAATAAAAAATTCCTAAAAATTTACATAAATGGACAAAAGGATGAGGCAGCAATGATTGATGCCGTGCATGGTGATGGAAATGCAGGAAAAGCGGAAAAGGCATCAAGACAAATTGGTGGAAGATTCTTGAGAAGAATAGCGAAGATGGTGACTCGACGCTAGGTTTTGATATAATACGATATGGCTGTAAGATCGGTTGAAACTTGTATCGGAATAAGAGCGATTTGTTTGACTTGCGACTGGAAGAGTGAACCCTATCTGTTTTGCACGGAAGGAGGAGAAAGTTATGCTCGTACTTCGGCCATAATTGAAACACGATTAGGACACATCAATGAAAAAGCCCGAGAAGAGAACGGACAGGTGCATAAAGTTGAATACGTTTATGTGACTGAAGACTAGAAGGGCATTTCGTCGGGGATGACGATGTCCTCAACTTTGTCCTCAGTTTGTGGTTCGGAAGCTGGTTCTGAAGAATCAGAAGGAGAATCGCCAGATCGTCTTTCGGTAAAGGGAATGACAGTGTCGGCAACAATTTCGCTGATATATTTTTTTGTGCCATCCTTGGCATCATATTGACGGTTGTCTATACGACCCGTGAGAGAAACTTTCATGCCTTTTTTGACAGTGTTGGAAATAAATTCGGCTGTTTTGCCCCAAACAACAATATTGTGAAAGGTAGGAACATCCTCCCATTGATCACCTCTTTTTATAGAATGATTGGTGGCCACACCAAAGCTACAGACGGCGGCACCTGAAGGAGTATATCTAAGTTCGGGGTCTCGGGTAACATTGCCGGTAACTACGGCCATATTTATGCTAAATGCCATATATTTTTTATTGTTTAATTTGTAATAATTCAACTTCAAAAATCAGAGTGGCGAAGGGAGGAATGACATTGCCAGCTCCACGCTCACTATAGGCAAGCTCGGAGGGAATAGTTAGCTTTCTTTTGCCACCAACTTTCATACCAGGAACACCCTCATCCCAACCTTTGATAACTTGGCCAACGCCAATTTGAGTTTCAAAGGGCTCTCCACGATCATAGGATGAATCAAATTTTGTGCCATCTTCAAGAGTTCCAGAATAATGCATAACGACAGTGTCACCGGCCTTTACTTCGGAACCGGTACCAATGGTAATGTCTTCGATTATGAGTTTTTCCATAGTGTTTGAGCTTGTAGGGGTAATTGATAAATCTAAATTGTCACTCTGGCTTGCGGGTTCTTTTGATAAAAGAAAAAAGGTGCCAGTCAAAACTAATAAAACTACTAGAAGAGAAATTATTAGATTTTTTGACATAAAGTATTATACATTAGAGAGTGAAATGGCCATTTTTATAGATAACTTTTTTTGATGAATCGGTAAGATAGGCGGTAACGGTGCGATTGGTGGTAGCGATGATATCGGTATGGATAACAGAATTGTTAAAACCCATTCTTTCCCAGTCTTTTTCTTTAATATTTTTGGCGCTCTTGGAATAGGACTCGTGAAAAGAATCGCCAAGAGCAATATGGGTATTGCCATATTTGCCGCCAAAATTTTCGTCATACAGGGTCTCGGCCATGAATTTATTTATCCTGGAGAATGATTTATCAGTTAGGGAAAACTCCCCTATTTTGTCGGCATTTTTAGTAGCAATCATTTTCTTTAAGACATCGGCGCCCTTTGAAGCTTTTGAATTGACGACCAGACCATCTTTGAATTCTAGATAAATATCTCTGATTTCATTGCCGTAACGATAGAGAGGCAGGTCAAAGGAAATATGGCCTTGGGTGCGACGCCAATCTGGCGAGATAAAGATTTCAAATGAGGGAATATTACAGCCGTCACCACCAAGCCAACGACGATCTTGATCAAGGCCAATAATTAAATCGGTACCCGGGGATTCAATTTGAAGATAGTCGATAGAAAGCTGGTTGAGTTTTGTTTTGATAGAGTTAATGTTTTTTTGAATTTCTTGCCATCGACAGATCGGAGAAGAATCATCTAGATAACAGGCCTGAACTACCTGTTTCCAGCATGTTTTTAAAGAAATGCCGGCTTCAGCGGCCATAGCAGGAGTAGGATAAAGCGCTAGAGTCCAGGAAAATTTCTTTTGCGATTCTTTTTTATGACGCCAGTCTAGATATGGTTTTAGGGATAAATTTCTTTGCATAATTTTTCGAGGATCGATACCTTCAAGTTCGTGCTTGTTGGTCTCAGCAATAATGGTAAGAAAATGCTGGGCTTCATGAACCTTACCCTTTAAAAAGTGGGTTGGGAAAAAGTTTAGTTGAGATTCCGAGGCTAATTCAAAAAAATCTTTGTCTAATTCATCAGGAAGATACTGGACAATGGGATGAGCCCCAGCCTTGAGAACAGATCGATAAAGGGATAGGAGGAGGGGTTTGGCGTATTCTTGGACGTGAAGAAAGACCACTTCATCGTTCTTGACACCACGGCCATTATTAAGGGCAAAATTGACCAAGATGTCGGCGTAGTTATCTAATATTTGCTGGTCTGGCTGAAAATTCATAAAGCTATTATAGCCCGAATGGTACAATGATAGTTATGAAAATCATTGAGACAGTTAAAAAAATATATAAGGAAAAACCACTATTAGTGATCGGAGTAGTAGCTTTTGTGCTAATTAATTCGATTGGTTTAGGATTATTCTTAACGATAAACAACTCACAAAGAACAGATGATGTTGAAATCGAAACAACAATTACTCCAACCGAGGGGCCAAGCCCAACTGATTTTCCCGAACCTACGGCAGACCCAACCCCAACTGTGAAAATCACACCAACAACAAAACCCACAGTGGCGCCAACAGCAACCAATACTCCGAGCCCAACAAACACACCGGTACCTACAAATACACCTGTGCCTGAAGCGACGAGTACTCCGGTAATTATTGTAGTAACAGCGACACCGACACCTAGTCCGAGTCCAATACCATCACCTTAGTTTTCTTTGAGATAGGTCTGAATTTCAGTAAAATTATTTTCCCCTGCCTTGGGCATCAATATAGATTGGCCATCAGAACTTACACCTATCTTTAGGTAATTTTTGTCAGTTATGGCCAGAGAGTTTATTTTATATTCTGAAAATTCTGAGGCTCGAAGTAGATATTTTTCCATAGTCTTGGCGTCGACATCGGTAGTGAAATGCCAGCTAAGGGTGTTGATAATGGGAATAATTTTGCCGAAAAAATTTAGAGAAACAACTTTATTTTTAACGGCTTCGATAACTAGTCGTTGACGTTCGGATCGATTAAAATCACCACCATCAGTTTGAGAATGACGAGAACGGGCATACTTTAGAGCAGTGGTGCCGTCCATATGTTGCAAACCTTTGTCAAAGTGGAGATGCTCGTAACGACAGAGAAATTGCTGATCAAGTTTTTCCCCGGAAAGTGTGGCTGATAATGCCAGAATCTCCTCTTCACTTTTTTCGCAAAGATCGGTGGTACCAATATCAATTGGATAAAATTCATCATCGAAATTTCTGGGGAGGGAAACATCAATACCACCAAGCTGGTCGATAACTTTGGTAAAGGCGGAAAAATCCATGGCCACAAAGTAGTCGGGTTTGATACCAGTAACCTGAGAGATGATATGTTTTGACATCTCACCACCACCGGCGTCGCCGGTAAATTCGATAGCCTTTTGGGGATAATGTTTGTCGTCAATACCAACAGCGTAGGCAGAATTAATTTTTGCTGACTGGCTTGAGGAGGTACTAATGGGGACTGAAACCCAAAGATCCCGAGGAAGAGAAATGAGATCAATTTGCTGAATTTTTGGGCTTATTCTAGCCAAAATAATCGAGTCGGTAAGATAGGCACCATCATGGCCAGCGCCACCATAGCCTAAAAGCAAAACCGAAAAGGAGCGATCTGGGTCGGGGGTGGGAGTGGGTAGAGGCGCCTGGGTGGGGACTCGATTGGAGATAACAACCATTTTCTGATAACGATTTCTAAAATAGAAATAGGTCAAGAGAGGGAAAATTGAAACCAGAAGAAGAAAGATCAGAATATATTTTACTTTTGGAAAGGTCATGATTTTTTTTAAAATAAAGACCTATTCCAAACTTTCCAAATTACTACCATCGGCCCAATCAATCTCGGGATAAGACTTTAAGGTTTGGTAGATATATTTCTTTAATTCTTGATATTTTTGATCGGTATTTGCTTCAAATTTGGCTGTCAGATAAGGCCCATTTTGAGAATATCTGACGACAAACATACCATCCTCAAGATTTAAACGAACTCCATCCCCGGCTCTCTCGTCATCAATGACTTCAGCGTTTGGATAATCTGCTTTTAATTTTTCAGCAATAATAGGCATTAGAGCAACTTTCTTGTCTTCAGGACAGCCAATCTTTATTTCGGGCGAAGAAATATATTGTGGCAAAGAAGCAACAAGCTCGGATAGTTTTCGTCCATCACGAGTGAGATAGTTTAGTAAACTTAGAGCTGAGAAGAGACCGTCATCATGATTGTAGAAATCGGCACTAAAGAAGAAGTGACCAGAAACCTCACCAATGAAAGCGGCACCCACCTCACGATTTTTTGCTTTCAAAAATGAATGTCCTGTTCGCCACATAAAGGGTTTGCCTCCATGTTTATTGATGGTATCTTCAACCACTTTTGAACAAAGTGTGTTGTACATAATTATTGCTCCGGGATGTTTTTGTAAAACGTCGGAGGCAAAAATAGCTAAGAGAACGTCATTCCAAATGATGCCGCCTTTTTCGTCGACAATACCGATTCGATCACCATCGGCGTCAAAGGTAAAACCAACATCGGCACCTGTCTCAACGACCTCTTGAGAAATTCTATTGGCGACACTTAGCTCGGTAGGATCTGGTGTCCCCAGGGGAAATGAACCATCAATATCACAATGCTTTTCAATAACCTCAAACCCGGCTCGACGCATTAATTCAGGAGCCATAGTGCCAGCGGTGGTATGACTAGGATCGACCATTACCTTGAGAGATCCTTTGAGAGGAATTCTTTTTAATATATCGGCGTAGTAGTCTTGATTGATACTTCGAATTGTAACTGAACCTGTTTTTTCTGACTTAAAATAGTTTTCACTTTCGACTAGGGACAAAATCTCTTGGATACCGTCGGAGACTAAAGTATTGGAAAAATCAGCGGCTAATTTAAAACCATTGTATTCTTTGGGGTTATGAGATGCGGTAACAAAGGCACCGCCCTTAATATTTAGAAAATATTGTGACCAGTAAAAAGTACCCACCATGGTTAGACCTATATCAATAACATCAACTCCAACAGAGGCAAGACCCTTGATAAAAAATTGACTATATTCCTCAGAAGTTAAGCGACAATCCCGACCGACAACGGCTTGGGAAATTCCCCTATTTTGAAGATAGGTTCCGTGAGCTTTACCGATGTGCTCAACAATTTCGGGAGTTAAATCTGTACCAGCAATACCACGAATATCGTAACCTCGAAAAATTTGTTTATTAACAATCATAAAAATAAATTTAATGACTAAATGTATATCAAAGATATCATGTTGGAGCCTTTTGGTAAAATAGGTTCATGGATCAAATAACATATAAAGATTTTGCCAAAGTTGAGTTTAGAATTGGAGAAATTGTCGAAGCAATAAATGTAGAGGAATCAGACAAACTAATTAGAATGATCGTCGATTTTGGCGAGGAATTGGGGCAAAGGGTGGTTTATTCGGGAATCAGACATTGGTACCCCCCTACTGATCTACTAAACAAGAAAACTGTTTTTGTAGTCAACATGTTGCCTAAAAAAATTATGGGTGAGGAAAGCGGAGCAATGATATTTGCCGCCTCCACTGAAGTTTCGGCGAGCCAAGGGGCGCATAACGAAGAAATGTCGATTCTGATACTAGAAAAAGATTTGCCTAAGGGGACGAAAGTTTTTTAAAATCTGCTAAAATTAGGCATGATTAGAGAAGAACTAGAAAAGTGGTTAAAAGATAATAAAATCGAGGGGAAGCTTGAGCATCCAGCGATTGAGAAATTTGGTGATTATGCAATTCGAACAGGAAAAGCGGTAGAAAACTTATCTCAGAGCGAAATCGTAGAAAAAACTGAGTTTGTAGCTGGTTTTATTAACATCTGGATAAAAAAAGAGTTTTTAGTTAAGGAAGCGGAATCTATTTTGAAGGATGAACTAGAAAAAAGACTCCAAAAAAATAATGAAGGCAAGAAATTTATGGTGGAATTTGCCCACCCAAATACTCACAAAGAACTTCATGTGGGACACATGAGGACATTGATCACCGGCGAAGCACTGGCTCGCCTACTTGAAGTGACAGGAGCCAGAGTATTTAGAGCTAACTACCAGGGAGATATTGGACCACATGTTGCTAAGGCAATTTGGGGGGTACAAAAGATGATGGAAGAATCAGGGGAAAGTATGGATGACTGGGAGAAAAAAACAAACTCAGAAAAAGCTCATTTTCTCGGTAAGGGATATGCCCTGGGCTGTAGTGATTATGACGGAGAAGATAAGGATAAAATTGATGAGATAAACCAGAAGCTTTATCAGAGAGATCCAGAAATCATGGATATTTACCAGAAAACTAGGAGTTGGAGTCTGAACTACTATGACGATTTTTATGCCCGATTTTATACAAATTTTGATAAATTATTTTTTGAAAGTGAAATCTCTGAGGAGGGGAAGAGAATTGTTGAGGAAAATGTAGGAAAAATCTTTAGCAAGGGAAAAGAAGGGGCGATTGTTTTTGAAGGGGAAGATTATGGACTGCACACTAGAGTTTTTATCACAGGTGTAGGTACAGTAACTTACGAGGGCAAAGAGATGGGTTTGGCCTATGCTCAAAAGAAAGCCTTTGAATACGACCAAAACATTCATGTGGTGGGAAACGAGCA
>JAHISL010000110.1 GCA_018818185.1 Patescibacteria group bacterium
AGCAACGCCAGAATATATCACGAAGCAACCGGCGACTTTCCTAACCAGTCTTGGGTGAAAAAGTCGGTGCATAAGACTTACGAATACACAGAGCAAATAACAGAATCATTAAAGGAATTTACTTTGGGGAGGAATAGGTAAAAATGGGGCAAGTTGTTAGTAAAGTAATTATATTAGCAGGCATCTTACAATCAATCATAGTGATGCTGTTATGTTTTCCTGCTTTATTGCAACTGTGCTACGACGCGGGATTAAAATGGTTGCCAATTTCTATAATTACTACAATAATAGTAGCGCTGATATGGTTTGTGTTAATCATACCACTAAGGGGGAATAGGTAAAAATGGGGTTGAGTAATCTTATACAACCATCAAATAACGCAACAGAATAAATAACAGGGGCATTTAAACTAAAAATCAATAGCAAGATACTAAGGGGGTGAAATAAATGGGCGTATATAGACAACGCAGACAAAAAAGATACGACCAGTTAAGACAGTGGGGATTTTTCCACTTTGAGGCAAATGAGTTAAGTAAGGTTGTAGATAGAAACACCGGATATTTCCGGCAGATGGTTAAAGACCGCCGTGAAATAAACGGGGGATTAAAACGTGAGGCAGAGTTCCAGCGGTTGTCAAAAAAGGACACTTACAAAGACATAGTTGACTACTGGAAGATGATATATCGTGATAGCAAGTGGTCTTTTGATAGATATGGCGTGTGGGAGATGTATCGGGACTACAGGGAAAAAGCGATTGACATGGGTGAATACTACCCTAAGCGCAGAAAAAAAAGACAATATGCGCCGGAAGGCCGCCGGATAGATAGAGGAAATCTTAAGGCTCAAAGGCAGAAGTATAAGGCGAGGTTGAAAGAACGTGGGTACTAGCATAATAGCCTTTGATGCTACGGAAATAGATGGTGGTATCTTAGTCCAAGATAGCGAAGGCGAAGAAGTCCTGGCAAAAAACTTTGACCAGATTGGCAAGTTTTTACTGGAAGATTATGACGATGTTGACCGAGGTACTAAGTATCTCAAAGTAGTCTATGACCTAGACCAGTTTGCCGGAACTATTTTCAAGACCTTGCCGGTTGAACTTGTAGATAAGTTTGATGATGGTGAAACAAAAGTCCAGTACGGCAGTTTTAAGATATTCTACATACCGAGCAAGATGCTGGGGATAGACGGAAAATTCCGCACGTTGATTAACGGGAATATCTACAAAGAGGACAGAGCTGAAACTGTTATCTATCACCTGAAACAATATTATCCCGAAGCACTTGACTTGCCGCCGCAGGATGTCAAGGATATGGGGATTCAACTTATCAACCAACTGCAACGCATGGGACTAAATCCCACAAGGCTTGTATCTCCAATATCAATCTATGAGGAAAGTGTGTTAAGTCACATGACCGTACCGAGGGCTTGCCATGTGCCGGAAGAGGCCGAAGATGCCCTGGATTATTCTATGGCAGTTATGAATCGGGAATGGAGAAGTGCCTACAGACTTGGATATTGGGAAACGGCCTATGACTACGATTTAACTTCGGCCTATCCTAGTCTGATTGCAAAACTCAGAGATATAAGGCAAGCGAAGTGGTGGAAGTCTAATCAGGAACAGGATTGTGATTGGGGCATAATGAAAGGATGGCTCACCATAAACTTGGACATCAGCCCGATAGTTTGCGAAGATAATATATTGCGCTCCGGCACTTGGCTGGAATATATCACCACCGAAGATGCCAAGTTTATCAGGGATTACAAGATAGGTGACTTCAAGGCGATAGACGGCTGGTTTATGAACTATGCCATAAAAGATTGCTACCCGTTTGATATCGCCATGAACAGGTTATTCGGCATGAGGGCTACTAACCATCTGGTAAAACTTGTATCCAAGAAAATAAGTGTAGGACTGGGCGGAAAATTTGCCGAGATAAAATATGACGGCTCTTATGGCGATTACTTCAACCCGATATATCGTTTAATGACAACGGACAGAGCTAGATTAAAAGTTGCCAAGTTTATTTATGACCATGAATTACAAGATAACTTGATAGGTGTTATGGTTGACGGCGTATTGGCTGATAAGGAACTGAAACTCAAGGGTGGCAGTCTTATGGGAAACTGGCGGTTGAATAAACCGACCCCGGCTCTGGTATTATCTACAGGCTATCAGTTTACAGGTGATAAAAAGCCAGGTAATATTTCGTTTGCCCAGATATACAATGCCATGAAAGCGCACCCGAATAAAACATCGTATTGCGATATAGAGTTTAACAGCATATCTCACGATAGAAAGTTTGATGTATTGCCCAAAACTGGCGGGCAGCTATTGAATAATATCTATGAGAGTAAACCTATTTCAGTTTAGAATTTTTATAAGATATCATCCTCTTACTCAACGCACTTTTAGGAACGCCAATTAACTTTGCCACATCCTTTAATGCCAGGTCTTTAAGTA
>JAHISL010000060.1 GCA_018818185.1 Patescibacteria group bacterium
AGTAGAAAAATAGTAAATAATAGCCATCCAAATAATGGCAGGAATTAAGCGGTATAGAGTTTTGGAAATAGTAGTGGTGATAAAAAAAGGATACTACCGGCAAAGAGAAATGGCCAGGAGAAAAAATTTAAATCAGGAAGGGTAATGGTTGGAGATATATTTTGAGACGGGCAAACAAATAGTGTTGGAGTAGGAAGAGGTTTATAAGCGACAGTACTTCCTAGCACCTTGCCTTTTGGCAAGGCTTCTTTGACAACTAAGTTGCCAAATTGATAATCATAGAGATGGCTACTACCAAGTTTTTTTAAATGGAAAGACATGGGATAGGTGCCGGGAGGTAGTTTTTTGGAAGAAGTTAGGGGCATGGTTAACCATGAATAACCATCTTTGTAATTGCCAAAGGGAAAATATTGACTGCCAAAGGGGAAAATTAGACGGAGAGAATATGAATCAGGTGAATTTAGGTTAAACACCAAATTGAAATCTTCACCGGCATGAACATAATCTGGAGAAAACTGGAGAATTAGTGGTGGAGCTGGGGAAAAATTATCCGAAGAAGTGTTGGAAACACACTCCGTGTTGGCAGAATTTTGACTAGGATTGGCAAAACACCAACTATTATTTTCCTGACGAGAATAGGTAAAATTTTTTGGAGACTTGGGATAAGTTATTGAGATGTCGACAAAAGAGACAGTGTCACCATCATTGTTTAAAAAACCAGATGAAAACTGGCGAATAAAATAGGATTTCGAATTTATAATGTCGGAATCAAGAAAACAGCGAGAATGATTTGAAGCATCGTAGAAACAAAGATTTTTCAAAGGAAAGGAAGAATCGCTAGGGTTATAAATTTCAATCCACTCGTCCTGATTGGTCTCGGGATTGGCCATAATCTCGGTAATGATTAGCGGGTTAGGGGAGGAGGTTGGTGTTGGAAAAATTTCTGGAGTTGGGGTGGGGGCAAGAGTGGGGGTTAAAGTTGGGATACAGGTATTGTTTGAGCGAGGTGAAGAATCAATTTTTCCATGTGTATAGGTTAAACTGTCGATAAGATTGTTTAAATTATCGTAGAGGCTAATGGTGTCGCCGCTGTCATTGAGCCAACCACTATCGTGATAAAAGGTGAGATAGGCAAAGGGAGATAGACAGCCGGTGAGAATTAGATCGTCACCCGAAATATTATTTCCATCTTTTAGAAGCCAAGCATCAAGACTGACAATATTTTCAGTGGTGTTGTTTAATTCGACCCATTCGGGAGAGGAATTAGAGGAAAAATTTGTAATTTTGATAATGGGATCTAGGGCTTGAACTGTAGGTGCAAAAAATAGTGAGATAACTAATATTAGAAAAATCACTAAATTAGTGTAACAGAAATTACGCTAATTTTTTGAGGGCGATATCGATCTTGCGAATAGTCCCCTCTTGTCCTAGGACAGGTAAACAATCGACTACAGGTGGAGTAAAGGCAGAGCCACAAATGGCAACCCTAAAAACCATAAAATATTCACCAGTATTCCAATTATTCTTTCGGATCAAATCCATAATTCGGTTTTGAAGATCAGTAAAGTCTGAAAAAAGTTCCTTTGATTTTTGAAGCATTTCAGTGGCAAGTTCTGGTGAAGTGCCCTTTTTTAATAATAATTCTTTGTCATATTCAACATCTTCAAACAAAAATTTTACAGCTTCGGATAAATCACTAAATTTGACCAAACGATCTTTTAAAACTGGAACTAACCCTTCGACTTGTTCAGGACTCGCCAGTGGTAAAAACTTTTTGAAATAAGGAAAAAGTTCGGAGTCTGATTTTTGACGGATATAAAGGCCATTAAAATAATCTAATTTTTTACGATCGAAAATGGCAGATTTTTTGTGAAGATGTTCAACACTGAATTCATTAATGAATTCTTGTAGGGTAAATAATTCTTGATCAGTGCCAGGATTCCAGCCCAGAAGCATTAAAAAATTTAATAAAGCTTCGGGAAGATAACCATCATCAAGAAATTGCTGGGCAAAGACAGAACCATGTCTTTTACTCATTTTTCCGGAATGAGTTGGGTCTAAAAGAACTGTAAGATGGGCAATTTCAGGAACATCCCAGCCGAAATATCGATAAAGAATAATATGTTTAGGGGTTGAAGAAATCCATTCCTCGGCGCGAATAATGTGGCTAATTTGCATCAGATGATCGTCGACGACAACCGCAAAGTGATAGGTGGGAATACCGTTACTTTTTATTAAAACTTGATCGTCAATATCATTGGTATTAAATTTTATTTGGCCTCGGATTAGATCATTAAAAACGATTGTTTCGTTATCAGGAATTTTCATCCGAATGACATAAGGCAAACCTTTTTTTAAATTTTCTTTAATTTCAGCTGGGGTCAATTTTAAGCAGTGACGATCATATTTGGGAACCTTGTGGGCGGCTTTTTGAACTTCGCGCATTTCACCCAATCTTTCTTCGGTGCAAAAACAGTAATAAGCAAGACCTTTATCCAATAATTCTTTGATATATATTTGATAAATATCGAGACGTTGAGTTTGAATATATGGACCGTAATCACCACCAAGGTCAGGACCTTCATCATAAATTAGTCCAAAATCTTTAAAGATTTTGAGAGCACGATCGGCCGAACCTTCAACTAGTCTTTTTTGATCAGTATCCTCGATACGTAAAATAAATTGGCCATTATTTTTTTTGGCAAAAGCGTAAGCATAAAGGGCAGTCCTAAGCGAACCAATATGAATATCCCCTGTAGGAGAGGGGGCCATTCGGGTTCTAACAGTAGACATAGGCAATTTTAACATTAAAAATAAGGTAGAATATTTTATGTCTTCGTTGACTCAAACGGCTTATACAAGTAGAAGAATTATTAAATACGGCGGGAGCGGACTGGTGGCTTTTATTTTTGTTTGGTGGGGATTGGTAGCGGCAGTAAAAGCCTGGCAGGCAGCACATCCACCCTACGTGGCACCAACAGTTAGATTTGGAATTTTGGACAAGGTTGTTTTTCCCGAAAAAGAGCTTAGCAAAAAAAACTTCACAGCGGAATTGGCTAACGATAAATTTCCAGATTACAGAGACCAGGCGAATGTTTACGTAATTTATAGATCAAAAAGTGCGGTGGGAGCATTGGAAGAAAGCAAGAAAACGGCGGCTTTGATGAGCTTTAATAAAGAACCACGAGAAATTAGCACAGGAAACTATTTGTTTAACGATACTGTGAGTGGAAGAAGTCTAACGATGAACGTTTTGGAAAGTAGCTTCAAACTTAGCTACCCTTACCTTTCGGATCAAATGTTGCTTAACCCGGAAAAAATGCCAAGCCAAGATGAGGCAATTAGTAGCGCCAAAAGTTTTTTGCAACAAATAGGAAAACTCAGCTCGGATTTGGATGAGGGAGAAAGCAAGGTGAGTTTTTGGAAAATTTCTTTTGATGGACTTAAAGAAGTTGGAGGTTTATCAGAGGCAAATATTGTAAGAGTTGATTTTTTTAGAAAAAAATTGGCTGACGATATTCAAATTGTGTCAACAGACATTGATAAGGCTTCGGTGTCGGTCCTTGTTTCGGGATCGAGTGTGGCGGCCAAAAAAATTGTTGAGGTAAATTATAAGCATGTTGATGTAGATACATCGGCGGCATCAGCTTCGACCTACCCAATCAAAACAAGCGAAGAAGCCTTTAGTGATTTGAAAAGTGGTGACTATTGGCCAGCAAGTGATATTGCAAAAGATTCGGTAGTAAT
>JAHISL010000009.1 GCA_018818185.1 Patescibacteria group bacterium
AATTTTACCATCTTTTCCGTAAATTATCACCGTGTTATCACTTGATACATAAGCCAAAAATTCCACCTTGTCAGTTGTGACAATATCTTTTGCCAAACTCTCATTCGGAATGTAGCTACTCTTAAAGTCTTCTTCTTCTCCTCGATTGTATTTATAAATCTTTCCCGACTTACCTAAAACCCAAATACTGCTATCTATTGCCATTCCACTGACCTCTTCCGAAAACTTGTTTTCTTCTTGCAACCACTCCCTTCCCTCGTTTCCATTAAGTTTTATAATATTCTGTTTCCCACTATCAAGAATGTATATTAACCCATTCCAACCAGTAATATCTTCAATTTTTTCAACCCCAGAAATTTCACTTGCCACTATTTCATTTCTTTTAATTTCATATATTTCACTGTCATCATAGCCATACCATTTTTCTCCATTATTAAATATTCCCTTCCAGTTTTTTATTTTTTCATCATTTACAATTTTTTCCGTCGATTTCAAATTTACATCAACCATATTGATTTGACCTAACTTTTGACTCCACAAATATAAAATCTCGCCATTGATCGACATCTTCTCAAACTCACTGTTATTTCCAATCAAAGCCGTCGTGTCATAAGCCACTTCATAATTAACATCCTCAGCTCCCAGACCTTTCTTTATCTCATCTATTTGTTTCTTTAAGGCAAGTAAGTTTTCTGCATATTTCTTGTCTGTCACTCCACTGTTTTCCAAAATATTTTCTGCATCTTTAGCCAGTTCTAAGGCAGTATCAATATTTAATGCTCTTACACTATTTATTTCCGTTATCTTACCTTCGACTCCAGCTTTAGTATTGTTAAATTTTTTTTCTTGTTCTGCTTGGCTTTTTTTTTGGTATCCAAAAAATGTTCCCAACAGCAGTAATACAAATACAATTAATCCCAGAAAAAAGTTAATCTTTCGGTTGTCTTTTTCTTGTGAATAGCTTCTTTCATTTACAAAAATCTCTTTTACCGCCTTATCCTCTTCTTCAAAAAATTTAATTTGGGTCGCTGCACCATCAAAATTATTTCTCTTTCCTCCGGTAAATTCTATCTCTGCCTCTTGGTTAAGCAGCCAGATCTCATCATCAACATTTATTTCCCCTTCAGTCTTTAAGGGGAGTTTTGCTATCTTATTTTTTCTAATTAAGAAAATTCCACCATCTGAAATATCCGATATTGCCACTCGATTATCTTTTATTTCAACCCTAATTACCTCATCATTTTTTCTCAACTCAACTTCACCCTCACCACTATTCTCTTTCCAGCCTTCGAGTAAAGACCCATCTCCAATTGATGTCGTAACTGTATAACGCATTAAAAAATGATACTACAGAATAGTCCAAGCTAAAAATACCAAGAACACCGCCATCGCCAAGTGAATATATGAAAACAAAATCAAAATTCCATTAAACTTGTCTTTGACGTTCTTTGACATTGTTCCCACCTGTTTCACCACCACTAGAGCAAATATTAAATAAATCAGTGTTCCTAAAATTGCAAATACTTTTTCTGCCATATCAATATAACCATATAAATCCCCAAACATTATTTTACCCTCCCTTCAAGTGTTTCTCTTTCTTCTTCTTCCCTCAAAACTTGTAACAATTTAATAATTTTTTCAGGATTCGCTATTTTTTCTAAAGTAATTTCTGGTACCTCAGCCGCAGTTTGAATAAAGACAGTTCCGTAATTAAACATTGTTTGACTGACACCACTTACTCTTGAGGTTATATCCTGGATCATTGATATTTTAGCTTCTGAGAATTTTTTATCCAGTAAATTGTTAAAGTCGATATCAATTACTCTTTCGTCAGTAATAATAAAGACATCAAAATACCAAGATAAAAACTTTTCGAAAGCAAAAGCAAAGCTTACCAGATACCATGCTAATATTCCCAGGAACTGAAATTTAACTGGTATCTCAGTGATTACCGGTACAAATTTCAACAATCCGGGCGCAACCACTAATAATAAAGTTGTTAAAACCCAGGAGACATTTGTAAACCAATGTGGTCTGGCAACCATATAAATCGTTTCCTTATCAGCCCTCTCTTCGAAACTAAATACGTCTGGTTTTACCAAAATCGAGGATAATGGATGCTTTGTATGGCCTAAAATCTCATAAATTTTATCTCCAATATTACTTACATCTTCCTCTTCTTTTTTTCCGCTTACACTATTTTTTTTCGGGGGAGTCTTTTCAATCTTTTTTTCAACAATTTTTTCTTCCGTCTTCTCCTCGCTTATTACTAGATCATCAGGTGCAACTGTATCAAGATCTTTGGATCGTGCCATATGTTCTATTTTAGCATCTGGTTGCCTTCAATCAAACTAGAGATATTTCTGGCCAACACCATTGAATTACTTCTTTTTGGTAGATGTAAAAATAGGTGTCTAGTTTTTAGTTTTTTCTTGTCAATTACTAGCTGGGTTTGAAAGGCGATCCAATTGCAATTATAAGTGCCCATATTCTCTGATATCTTAAAGTTATCTGGCTCGTACAATTCAAGTTCCGGCAACGAAAACTCAATTTTTATTGGTGCCAAGGGGTAAATACTTTCTTTTCCGTAAACGTTTCGTGCTATCGTTTCAATTCTGATTTTACTTTCCACTCCCCAATAATCACCCAAGCCCAATATTAATTCGTATTCATCATTGCGAATATACTTATTATAAAAAATCCTTGGATGCCCAAAAATAATCTGATAATTAATTTCAGGAAAGTGGGGGAGCAGTCTCTGTAAATCACTCAAGACTCTTCTTGATATGTTCGTCCCCCATTGATTAGAAAATGCATAAATTAGAATCATCTCCTTTCAACATTAAACAGCGGGCCAACGATAGAGATGTTGGCTGGTGCCCGGCTGTTAAAATAGTTTTTGAATGTTGCTCCGTCAAAATTAGCCGATCCTGCGTTTCCCGACAGGGAAACTTGAGTTGTATGCCCCGTTCCCTTGTCCCATGAAATCGATACTGAGCTTATCGAAGTGTACGGTGTTCCTCCCCGATTTCTTAATTCTTCCCTGACCTTTTCCATGCTCCATCCGCCTTGATCCGGGGGCAATAGATTGCTGTTGATTGATGGGTCTTTTTGCGATAAAAGTATCGAATTAACTACGTCAGCCACCTCTTCTGGCTTCATCCACGCCGATTTATTATATTCCGCTCTGTATCCCTGAGCCGAGTAAAAACAAGGTGAGTCTCTGTCGTAAGCCTTATTAAACAGATCCTCAAAAGAATTAATGTCTCCCGATGCGTCTCGAGTTCTCTTTGTCCACCCTGTATTGTTCCAACCCACATCTCCCGAAGTGTAAGTATATCCTCCTGCTGTTGAGGCAAACCAAGCCGTAATTGCTTGTCCGTTTTGGATTAACAACTCTCCTTCGGTTTCTCTGACTGCTTTTTCCCAATCTCCTCCTTTATTTCCACCCTTATAAACCTGACATGCCTGGGTTGTGCAAATTTCTTTTGATCCATTATTGGTGTAACTTACGGCATAAGATCTTGCCGCAATTACCTGAGCCTTTAGGGCCTCAATAGGCCAGCTTCCCGGTACTTCGTAAATTCCCAACAGGTATTGTTCCAAACTCATCGAACCATAACCCTGAACACTGATGTTGATGTTTGGCTTCTTCTCGATCGTGACATTGTTGTAATAGGCATTTAATATTTCTTTGTAGTTTTGTCCCGCCTTGGCTCTTCCATAGGCTCCATATTGGTTTAGACCCACGTGGTGGGGGATACCAAATGTAAAAAAAGCAAAGCCACTTCCAAATCCTGGATCTATTTGCCGATCATCAACGCAAGATAAGGTTCCACTTCCCAAACTGGTTGGCAAGTTTAAACTAGCCAACTTTTTTGCCACCAAATCCTTTTGTTTTTGGTTCAGAACCGCCTTATAATCTTCTGCTTTTTTTATTTCAACTGTCAAAAAACCAAATCGGCTTTCCATTGATTTTTTTAAATCTGCCAATTTTACTTTTTGAACTTCAAGATCGCTTTTATTTTTATTCAAAGTTCCAATCTCTGTCGAATAAGTGCTAATTACATTTTTATCTTGAGAAATAATCGATTGGTACCAAGTGTATTGTTGCAAAATATTGCCTGTTCCCTGTGAAGAAAATAGCAATACTAGTGGGGAAAACTTTTTCGAATTTATATAAAATTTCCTTACCCTTTGAAACATCAAAAATTTTTGCACCTCTAAATCTGCTTCCTTATCAATCAATTTATTGTCCAATTCCTTTGTTTGTAATTCGATCTTGCTAATTTGGCCCTTCGCCGACTTAATTTTTGCTTGTAGGTCGCTTGATTCCGACTTTAATGGGGCCATGGCATTTTCCAAATCCGCGATTTGTTTTGTCACCAGGTCAATACACGGGGTTGGATCATTCGGATTATTCTTCATACAATCATCCACCGCATCCGCCAACACCTCTCTCTTATTTAGCCCAAACAAGGCCAGAATCATCAATACTAAAATTATTCTTTTCCATATCATTGCCTTCACTCTTTCATTCTACCATCTGATATACTTACGGCATGAAGATGTCTGCCAAGATTAGTAGTTTTGTCGGGGCTACCATTTCCTTTCTTCTTTCTGCCCCCTCTGCTTTTGCTGTCGACATTCTCTGTAGTGATGGCGTCAGTGTTGATACTGCTCTCGGTTGTGTTCCCATTGAATTAGATAAATTTATTGCCTGGTTTTTACCTGTATTATTTGGTGTTGGTGGCACCATTGCCTTTCTTTTGATGGTCTATGGTTTTATTCTAATGACCATGAGTAATGGCGATCCCAAGGCTATCCAGGGTGCCAAGGAAACCATAACCTCTGCTCTTATTGGTCTTTTAATTTCCATTTTTGCAATTTTTATTTTCCGATTAGTTGCCTTAAACATATTAAAAATTCCCGGTATTTCCTAAAATATGGCCCTAAATTCCACCGCAAAACTTCCTACCTACGCCGGTACTGGTTTTAAATTTAGTAATGCCTCTCTTGGCGATATTGTTAGTCAACTTTTACCTTACGTTCTAGTTTTTGCTGGATTGGCTCTCTTTGCCATGCTTGTTTTAGGCGGTATTACCTTAATGACTGCTGCTGGCGATCCTGCCAAAAGCAAAGATGGTTACGGGAAAATTTCCTCTGCCCTTATCGGCTTTCTCATAATTTTTGTCTCTTACTTCGTCACCCAATTAGTTGAGGTTATCTTGGGAATAAAAATATTATAAATTCTGAAACTTTCAGATATCTTTTAAACAATGCCTGAAAAAATTGCTTGTCCAAATAATTTCTCCATATCCAACTTTCCGGTCAAAGACGGTTGTGGAGGTTTTCCTAGTGTCCAAATATGCCAGGATTGCAACTATTTTGTTGGCAGAAAGATTGATTTAAATTCTTTACCACCCCTAGAACTTCGTGAGCTGCAAATTGCAGATTACGACGCAGATTAATATTATTTTCCCATTCTTCTGTCTCGATCCTGATACCATACCAACACTTTTTCCAATTCCTTGGGGCTAAAGTCTGGCCACAGGATATTGGTAAAATACAATTCAGCATAAGAAGTTTGCCACAGTAAAAAGTTACTTAACCTAAATTCTCCCCCTGGTCTAATTATCAGATCCGGGTCAGGTTGATTTTTGGTATATAAATAG
>JAHISL010000061.1 GCA_018818185.1 Patescibacteria group bacterium
ATTGTATCTTATAACACAAATTTCTTAACGTATTTTTTCCTAATTTCTCGGCGTCACCACTCCGTAAAACACTCCCGTACTTCCTATCCCATCACTTTCTCCCACCGCCAGGTTTAAACTAAAACCAATTGACAAGGTCTGCAGGTCAGGGGATTGGTTGCACCACACAAAATCATGGCAATTTTGAATTCTCACTCTATTGTCCATATAGTTATAACTACCACTCGCTGATACTGATGCTACTTGACCACTAGCCTCATCACAAACCAAGGTCGTTATCCCGCCACTTTTTGTACCAAAACTTATCGAATTTCCCACATCTACCGGACAAATTATTTCCCCAACTTGAGCATCCAAAATATTTTTCTTTAGTTCACCCAAAACAAACACTGCCCTCGACGACATCAACTCATTATTCTCTGTAGTATTTTTTGCCTTAAATGACATTGTCAATATTCCTCCCACCGTTACAATCAAAATCGCCAATACTCCCACCGCCACTAAAGTTTCTATCAATGTAAACCCTTTGTTCTTACTCATTTTTACTAAAAAAACGATTAAAATATAGCGACTGTGGATCCTTACCCTGCCAATCAATTTTTATCACTGTTTCCACACAATCAGTCACTCCCACCCCACACTGCGGGTAATCAACATTGCCACTAATATTGGTAAATCCCACCGAATAGGTATAACCGTCAAAACCATCCATGCTATAACTACTTTGATTATCAAATTGCCAAAATCCTTCAGCATCGTTTTGGCTCTGAGAAATTAGCTCTTCTGTCACCAAGCCCGCCAATTCGGTTGCCTTCCTTCGGTCAAAACTATTTCTTCGGTTGCTCGTTCCCAACACCACCAACACTACCGCACCTCCCAAAAGCAAAGCCAATATCCCCACTGCAAACACAGATTCCACTACTCCTTGCCCCTTTCTTCTAGTTTGCCACATAATTCACTCCACTAATTTGCCCCAGGGCATTAATTACTATTTGGTAATAATCGCTACTCAAAATCTTTCTTTGGACCAACACTGTCGCTGTTTCCCCCACACCATACGGAGTTCCATCAATATCGTGCGACAACCTACCTCCACCGCCCGCCCAGAAATAAATCACCGCTGGGCTGGTACTCACCTCAATCTCATTATTATTTACCAATTTACTAAAAAAAGTTGTTCCCACATCGCTGTTTGCTCTAGCCACTAAAAAACCTCCAGAACTTACTTCTATTCGAACAAAATTTAGTTCACTTTCAACGGAATTTAGGGGTAATTGCCTGGTCTTGGCATAGCTCTGAGCCAATTTTAAAGCCGACACCACCTCTTCCTGGCTACTATTAAGTTTCTGTCGCATATTAAAATTATTCATATAAATCAAAGCACCACCAGAAATCAAAGCCACAATCGTTATCGATACCAAAATTTCAATCAAAGTAAAGCCTCTTTTCATTAATAAAACTTTAGCACAAATCAAGGACTGCTTACCTGGTAGTTATAGCCACTACCATAACTTCCCGTCGTCGAACCCAAATCTTCCATCACCGCCTGAATTGTATAAGTATAACCTCCGGCAAGTTGAGTATATAAATATGCCGAGGCATCCTTTGGGTCAGTTGGCACATTTTGCAAAAAAGTTGGCGACAAATAAGCACTATTTGCGGGATATGTTGTTCCCACCTGTTTCACCATTTCCAGTGCAATTCTCATCTTTTCCAAATCAGAAATTCGCCTTGAATCCCGAGATTTTCTGTTGGCCGAACTATAACTCAATACCCCCGCCACACTCAGCAAAGCAATAATCGTCACCACCACAATCAATTCAATAAAAGAAAACGCTTTTTTATTCTTAATTCTTAATTGATAATTCATAATTCTTAATTCTTACTGTTGATTTTTAACACAATAATTCGCACCTCCACTCGCCACAAAACTACTACAATCCAAGCTATCAGAGTTACCCGACGGATTCTCCAGGGCGATACAAACACAATAAGTACCCGCCCCGGGCACATAAGTATAATCCACGGAAGTTTTCGGATCTTTAGGCCAATTTTGTAAATATGTTGGCGTTATTCCCACCGCAACCCCACCACTAGTCAGGGGATAACTATATGCATTTGAGCTGTAATACTGCTCCAAAGCTTTTTGAATTCCATTCAAATCTTCCGTCCGCCTCGAATCCCGAGCCTTTCTCTGTGCTGCTCCATAAGACACCGAAGCAATTGCCACCAACAAAGCAATAATCGAAATACTGACCAACAGTTCAAAAAGTGTAAAAGCTTTTTTCATATTTTTAATTTGCACACACAACATATAAATTATTATTTGTCGTTACTCCCACTCCGCAGACATTATCACTTGCATCCCGACACTGAACCTGCGAATATTTGACCTCATCAGTCGATGCGTCCACCCCGGTACATAATTGGAATCCATCTCCACTAAAAGTTTGTACATAACTATAGGTAAAACCAATTCCCGTTATTGCCGGCATGTAAGACGCCAGTGTTGTGCCAAGCTCAGCTGAAGTCATGGTCGGCGGATAATTTTGAGTATCGTTATAAAAAAGTCTAAGAGCGTTTTTTATTGCCCCCAAGTCCTGTTTTCTATTTGAGTCAACTGCTCTTTCGCGTGCCCCCATAAAATTTGGCAATAAAATCGCCGTCAGGGTCGCAATAATACTAATCACCACCAGTAGTTCAACTAAAGTAAAACCAATTTTTTTATTTAAAACTACCATCTTCGTTTAAATCGATATTGGGACTATGATAAGCAAAACAATAAGCCGCCGTATTCCCTCCACAACTATATGTTTGATCGGCCACCCCATCCTTGTTTCGGTCACATTGACTATCCACTCCATTTTCCAACATGGCAAACAAAGCGTAAGCTTTTCTGTTGGCATCCGTTTTATAACAATAAGAAGGTGCTCCTACCAAGTTTTCTACAGGTAACTGTTTCATATAAATATATCCCGAAGCATCAGCAAATTCATCACCCCATTCAATTGATGAACCATCTATCTCGATCTTTCCATCCACACTTGCCGCCGGCATCTCTCCATAATCTGTGTAGTACATTTGCAATGCCTTGGCCACCGCATTCAAATCTCCCTTCCTGGCCACATCATTGGCCTTTCTTTTCGCCGTTCTAAACTGTGCCACTGTAATTGTCGTCAAAATTGCCATGATAGCAATCACAATCAACAATTCAACCAAAGTAAAAGCTTTCTTCATTAATAAAACTTTAGCACAAAATATTTATTTCTGTTAATTACACCCCGCCCCACAACAACTCACCTTACACCTGGTACTACATTCACCCAAATAACAGTTTGAGCCGGAACAACCCATATCAACCTTGTTGCATTTATTTGGTTCCGGATAGTAATAACATTCCC
>JAHISL010000062.1 GCA_018818185.1 Patescibacteria group bacterium
AAATGATTTTCAGAAAGTTGGAGGTTTTAATACCCACCACTGGCCTGGTGAAGACACCATCCTTTGCTCTGACCTGGTCTACAAACTAAACAAAAAAATCCTATACCATCCCTCTATTGTCGTTTATCACCACCGACGACGAGTTATCATTCCTCACCTTCAACAAATTACCCGCTATGCTCTTCACCGAGGTAATTTTGCCAGGATATACCCCAAAACAAGTTTTCTCCCTGGCTATCTAATTCCTAGTCTCTCCGCTCTTTACCTAATTCTTGCCCCCATATTGCTTCCTCTATTTAAGACATATTATTTATTACCTTACCTTGCGTATATATTTCTTCTCTTAACTACATTTTTCAGCTTTCTCATTAAAAAGAATTCATTGAAAATATCTATTCTTGCCACTATTACCATTCCGATAACACATCTATATTACGGTATACTATTTATCATCGGTTTCTTTTCAAAGCGTCTAGCATTTACACCACATAAAACAAATGAAAAAGGTTACATCGGCGGCTAAAAATTTTTCCATCTCTGTCTCTTATCCTCCTTTGGAATCTAAAAAAGGTATTCCTTTCTTAGCTCAAAATCGTCAATTTCAGTGGACTAATACGGGTAATGTTATCCTTCCTGTTATTCCCGCCTATGGTGCAACTGCTCTAAAGAAGAAAGGCTACAAGGTCTACTGGGATGACGCCATTGCCGAAAAAATATCCTATCAGCATTGGTTAAAAAGGCTTATTAAGCGTCACCCCAATATAGTTTTTATCGAATCAAAAACCCCTGTCATCAAAAAACATTGGCAAATTATCAACCAGATAAAAAAAGAGCTACCTAAGACATTAGTTGTCCTAATGGGGGATCATGTTACCGCCCTTCCTCTTGAGTCTTTCGAAAAATCAAAAGTCGACTATATAATTACGGGTGGTGATTATGATTTTATGATGTTAAATCTTGTCGAACACTTGCTTGGCAAAACCAAACTTGAGCCCGGTTTTTATTATCGCCATAAATCACCAAAGAGTAATCCAAAGATCATATCCACGGGTAAATTTGCTCTCAAACACCACAACCTAGACACAATGCCCATTATCGACAGAAAGCTAACCAATTGGAAGCTTTACGGTCAAAATAACACCAATTTTAAATATAAACCCGGTGCCTACATTATGTCAGGCCGAGATTGCTGGTGGGGCAAATGTACCTTTTGCTCTTGGACTACCACTCACCCCGCTGGCACCTTTCGCACATTTTCCGTTGCCCACACAATCAAGGAAATTGAATACTTAGTTTCCCTGGGAATAAAAGAAATCTTTGACGATTCGGGAACATTGCCAGTCGGCCCCTGGCTAAACGATCTATGTCATCAACTAATAAAAACAGGTCTAAATAAAAAGGTAATTATCGGCTGCAATATGCGTTTTGCCGCTCTGAATCAAGCACAATATAATCTTATGGCCAAGGCAGGATTCAGATTTGTTCTCTATGGTCTAGAATCAAGCAACCAGAAAACTCTCGACCGTCTCGACAAAAACACCAAAACAAAAGATGCCAAAGATACCCTAATTATGGCCAAAAAGGCAGGGCTTGAACCCCATATCACCATCATGATTGGCTATCCCTGGGAAAGCTATGTCGACACCCAAAACACACTTCGGGAAGCTCGGCAACTGTTTAAAGACTCGCTTGTCGACAGTATGCAGGCCACAATTGTCATTCCCTATCCTGGGACTCCACTTTTTGCAGAATGCAACAGAAAAAATCTTTTGTTGTCAAAAAACTGGGACGATTACGACATGCGCCAACCAATTATGAAGTCACCATTATCAAGTGAAACACAAAAAAGGCTTGTTCGAGAACTCTTCTACGGTATTTTGACTCCCAAATTTATCTGGCGCAAACTAATATCCATTAGAAAACCCGCTGACATAAAATTTTTAGCTACCTATGCCATCAAGTATCTCCAAAAACTTAAAGACTTCCAAAATAACTAGCTTTATCATTCCCACCCTAAACTCAGCCAAAGTTCTTGATGACTGTCTTTCTTCAATCGTAAAACAGTCTAACCAGTCATTTGAAATATTGATCATTGACGCAAACTCATCCGACAATACTTTAAAAATTGCAAAAAAATATAATTGTAAATTCTTTAAGAATCCATTAGTAACTGCCGAGTCTGCTAAGGCCATTGGCCTAAAGGAAGCACGCGGATATTACATTGCCTTCGTAGACTCGGACAATATTTTGCCTTCAAAATATTGGCTAAGTAAAATGCTAACCCCTTTTCATGACCCTCAAATCATCGCCTCTGAGCCGATAAAATTCACCTATCGAAAAAACTCAGGCTACATCGAAAGATATTCAGCCCTAATTGGTGCCAATGATCCTTATGCTTTTTTTTGCGGAAACTATGATCGTCAAAGCGTCCTAACTGGTACCTGGACTTCTCTAAAGCTTAAAACACAAAAATTTAAAAAATATCTTAAAGTTAAAATAGACGATAATCGATATATCCCAACCATAGGGGCAAATGGTACCATCTTTCGAAAAGATTTTTTAGAGAAACATTTTCAAGGTCAATATTTATATGACATTGATCTTCTAGTTAGTGCCCCAAAACCCCTATTTGTCTCAAAGGTTTACACAGGAATTATCCATACTTTTTGTGAATCTTCAATTTTGAAGTTTATTCGAAAACAGAACCGCAGAGTCGTCGATTATTATTATTTTCAAAGTCGACGTCAATATCAGTGGCAGGCCAACAACAAAAGCAATGCTATTCCTTTTACCTTATATTCACTACTGATTGTTCCGACTCTTATTGACGCAATTCGAGGCTACCTCAAAAAGCCAGATATAGCATGGTTTTTTCACCCTCTTGCCTGTTATCTAACCTGGTGGATATATGCCACTGTCACCCTCAAGCAATTTTTTAAAATTCAAAAAAAATTAGACAGAAAACAATGGCGACAATAAAAGGCATTCTTATCATAACTCCATTTTTTTCCCCAAATACAGGGGGGGTTGAATCTCACCTCGACGATCTTGTTGATCAGTTAAATTTCCACCAGATAAAGTCCTATGTTTTAACCTATTCACCCCTAACCAGCAAGACAAAGTACTTATCTAGGGAGGTAAGAAACTTGTGCCATATTATTCGTTTCAAATGGTTTGGCAACCAACTTTTTCCCAAAATTGAAAAGTATCCGATTTTGGTTTTCTTGTATCTCACACCATATCTATTAATTAGAAGTTTAATCTGGCTTATCTTTAATCACAAAAAAATTGACATCATTCATAGTCAAGGTTTCAATGCCGCCATTATCGGAAATTTTCTCTCCAAAATTTTTCGCAAAAAACATCTTTGTAGTACTCATGCTATTTACGAAAATTTAAATGGCATTAGTCGCACTATCACTGTCATGGTTTTAAAAAAGACTCAACATATTTTATGTTTATCAAAAAAATCGCGAACTCAATTAATTAGCTGGGGAGTAGCACCATCAAAATTATCCCTCTACCGGTATTGGATAAACCTAAAAAATTTTACCCCTACCACCACCCTACCAAAAAAATTTACTGCTCTCTTTGTTGCCAGACTAATAGCAAAAAAAGGTGTTTTGACCATACTAAAAAGTGCAAAAGAACTAAAACAAATAAATTTTATTATCGTGGGTAACGGTCCTCAAAAGAATAAAGTTATTGCTTACACCAACAAATATAGAAACATTAAATACCTGGGCGAAATACCAAACAAAAATATGCCCGAGATTTACAATCAAGCAAATATATTTTGCATTGCTTCCCAATATCCCGAGGGCTTTGGTCGTGTCTCGATGGAAGCTGTTGCCTCGGGTCTTCCTGTCCTTGGATCAAACATGGGG
>JAHISL010000063.1 GCA_018818185.1 Patescibacteria group bacterium
GATAGTTGCCATATCTGTAGTCAACATATATTTCACTTGCCTCCTCCTCAACCGTCTTTAAATAATAGGCCACTGGGCGATAGCCCTGAAAAGTCTCTCCCATTTCTTTTGGAAAGTGCCAAAAAAATATTAAAGCGAAGTTAAACAAGGCTATTAGTGTCAATCCCCACCAGGCCCTGCTCATCTTATTTAGTCCCGCTGCTGCCAAAATTACCAAAGGGAGGACGCTATTTAAATTTCTGATTAAACCAAAGTCCCCTTGAGTTAAGGCAGCCGTGACTGGGGAAAGAAGTAACCAGATCCAAAAAAATTTGTTTTTTATTTTCTTGGCTCCGATTATTATCGGAATAATCATTGGCCAAAGAAGTAGGCCAGGAGTGAAGGGGTTATTTTTCTTTAATATGTTCAGGCCTCTAAAAAATAAGATACTTGGATTTTGATAGTTAATATAATTTCTTATGAATGTCACCAGTACTTTAACTGGTGTTGTCTCGGCCATTGTCCAAATCGGTTCCGTATTAGCTCTTGAGCCAGGTCCAGCATTTAGAACATAGTCGATTATCAAGGGCAAGGCCAGTATTAATGATATTGCCCAAAACTTCCAGACTTTTTTCTTAAAATAAATTATCCCTCCTGTCAGAATTAACATCGGTACCAATAACCATTCCGTGTGGTAGCCATACATCGAGATCACCAGAAAAACCGAAGCCAAGAGCATTTTTCTTTTTATCAACCACCATATTCCTAAACTTAAAAAAAGAAGTGCCAAATTTGCCTCCCAAGCCATTCTCGAGGCGTAGATATGCCACGGTGTTATTGATAGCAAAATCGCCGACCAAATAGCTGTCTTGCGATTTGATGTAATTTCCCAAGTGATAAGTCCAATCACCACTATTGTCAGTAAACCCGCCAAAATAGACGGTAGTCTCACCACCAATTCACTATTCCCAAAAATAAATTCTAATGGAGCTAGTACATAGGCATATAAAGGCGCCTTGTAGGTTCCGTAAGATTCAAAAGACAGGGGTAAAAAATGACCATGCTCGTCTTTTCCACTATAAACAATACTGTAGGCATCGTAGGCTATCGATATTTCATCATTTGACAAGTGTGGCGGGATTGAGCTAATTAAAAACAGTCTTAAAAAAATTCCAACAACTAGTAGACACAATCCAAATTTGTTCACTTAATGAAAGCCGATATTACAAATGGGCTTAACCACCATAAATAACTACCCGGGTTTGGGTCTTTTTCTATCGCTATTAAAACTAAACCAATCACTATCAACCCAAAATTTAACCATCTTTTTCTAAAGGCTAAAACTAATAGGTAAATCATTGCCAGGTAATAGCTACTGCCTGTCCACACTAGATCAACTGTCCGCTCCAAAATAGTTTTCAAAACCACTGACTTGTTCCACCACCAGACCCTAAGTCGATACGGCATCAGGTCTTGGTCTTTTTGAAAGCTTAAGATACTTTCCTGATATTCGACGTCCTGCCAAAAAGGGCTTTTTATATTTCTCGCAATTAATCCCAAAGATATTATTCCCATTAGTAAAAGAAACATCTTCAACCAACTTCGGATCATAGATAATATTAACAGAGCCAGTTGTATAATTAGTCATGGATCTCAAATCTCTTCACCATCAAGCCGAGGAGTTAAGAGAACAAGACAAGTTCACAGAAGCCCTTAAGCTCTACGAGCAAGTCATTGTCGCTTATGAACAGCAAAAAGATTATTCCAGCCTCGTGGAGGCTCTTGGTGGCCGTTTTTTAACCTATAAACACCTCTATCTACTCGAAAAGGACCAGTCATTTGCTGTATTTGCTAAACACGACGCTCTTTCTGCTCTAGAAATTGTCCAAAATCAACCTCTTGGCGACAAGCAGTCTCAGTGTTATTTTCATTTGGGTGAAGTCGAGATGCTTTTTAAAAACTATCAAAAAGCTACCGACTATTTTCAAAAATCTTTGGATAAATATCCTTCCAAAGATGCTAATCAAGGTCGTTATTTCAATCACCTCGGTGAGGCTCAATATTTAAATGGAGACAAAAAAAATGGTCTTCAAAATTTGTTAACCGGTTTAAACATTATTCGTCAATTTAGGGAATCTACTGATTCTTTCTTAATTAATGTTTGGGAATCAGGTGCCCTTTTAAAATTGTTTCATTTTACCCGTGATAAAAATCATTTGGATGAAGCCAAAAAAATTATCGATTCTGATCCTCGTCTTGTCATTCGTCACCGCCAACTTGATCAATTTTTACATTCCAAACAGTAGATAGTATAATAATAATTACAACTTATGAATCAACAAGAATCCCAACAAGTAAAACGTTATAAAGATATTTTTGTTCCCCGAGAAAGTGAGTTAATCGGTAAAGGTATCCCTGTTCCTGCAGAAGTTGAAAATCCAAAAATTCTCCCAACAAAAGGATTTGGCAAGATAAATTGGGTTACTATGTATGTGTCAACTTTTTCTCTTAAAGCAGAAGGCGGGGAAACTTTTTGTGTCGGTTTTTATCAAGATAAACCATTTTTCAGAACCGGGTATAAAAACATCTGTAAGGGTAGGCAACATGTTCCAGGTTACGAAAGTGAAAAATATATGACACCAGAGGAATTTAACGGTGTTCTCGGTTTTTTACAAAAGGTCATCCCCAATGGCTAGTAGAATTTTTGATCGATAAGGTTCTTTTTTTGTTAAAGCCCTCTCCTTAAATTCCTTCTTGCCACTCTCCGATGATTTCAACATATCTCCTAGTATGGCAACATATTTTTTAAACAAATCATCATCTTTCTTTTCAATTGCTTGATAACAAAAAGTTAAAACATCAATTAGAAGGCTCGTCGCCAACCAATAGTTTTCTACCTTTTCCCCCATTATCGATCCAAGATAAACGTTAATTTCTTCAATACCTTCAATCAGGTGTCTTGCCAGGCGTCCGTTCCCATCAAGGACAAAAATCTTTCCGCCTTTTTGAACTGCAATTATTGGATCTTCTTCTCTTTGGCTTCTTTCTCCTCTCAGGGAGTGAAGCTTTTCCAAAAGCCTATCCTTTTCTAAGATTTTACTGTTGTAATATTCCAAATAGTCTTGGCCACATATTTTTCCAGGCCCAACTTTTTTTGTGCTCTCAAGTTCACAGCCAAAGTGCAGTTTTGCGCACTTCACCTTTGTTTTTATCCATTTGACATTTTCCGCTGTCACAAAATGCAAGATATTTTTTAACTTAAATCCCATGCTAATTCCGTGAAGTCCATTCCAAAAGTCTCTAGGTCTCGAGATTTCTTTGTTTTTCATTAAGTCATCAACGTCCCTACCCTCAATGCTTGGGAAAATTTTTCTTAATTCATGTTTTAGATAGCTTACGGCAACCTCTTCTCGCATTTTCTCTGATAAGTGTTTTGGATAGTCCACAAGAAAATTATAAAGCATTCCTACTTCTTGTTGACATTTAACCTATAATATTATATAATGTACAAACATGACAGAAAAAAATGCAAATTTTTTTTACAATGAAGTATTAAAACTTATCCCTATAACAAAGGCAAATGTTTGTGTTCCAAAAGGGATAATCGCCTCAACCTTTCGTTCTTTACCGGAAGACTTTCTTCGTCGGGCGGCAAAAGAGTCTGTTTTGGCTCTGGATCAGCCTAAAGACGGTCCTGATATGGGCTGGTTAAGGTTTGCCAAGATATTTTATCCTGACACCACCTTTGATCAAATTCAATTTCGCTCTTCATCTGATCCTTACTTTTCAGAGATAATGAATTATGTTCGAGATAATAAAATGCCAACTCTTTTCATTATCGAGAGAATCAATCACGCCGTCGGAACTAGTTTTAAGAAAGGTGACCTAGATGTTGCCACAATTCATTATGCTCGACGAAATAAAATGCCACGTATCAATTTTATTAATCGACAAATACTAAACGATACTAGCGATATTGCCAAGACCATTTTTGATGGTTGTCCGATGGTTGTCTTTCCTCCAGAATCAGAAATTAAGGTTCGCTAATTTTCAATTCCTTCAACTTCACCTTCTCTTGGCTCTCTTCCCACACAATAGGTAATTATTTGTTTTGCGCCGGTTGCCTCAATGACCTCTCTCATCACCGAATCTTTTCCTCCTCCCGATGGTCCCGATATTATTATTAAACCTGGTTTAAGCCTTTCTTCCGACATGTTTGATTATAATACAAAATATAAGGATATACACGTATTTATCACCTAAAATCATTGTTATAATTCACCATGTCCAAATTATCCATCGCTATCGTTGGTTTACCCAATGTTGGCAAATCAACTCTTTTTAACGCCCTTCTGGGTCGCCAAGTTGCCGATGCAAGCAATTATCCCTTTTGTACTATCGATCCCAA
>JAHISL010000064.1 GCA_018818185.1 Patescibacteria group bacterium
CAAATATATAAGTGTTTTGGTTGCGGAAAGGCGGGCGATATGTTTTCTTTTATGGAAGAATATAATCGAATTGATTTTAGAGAGGCAATGGAAGACCTGGCAAAGATGGCGGGAATTAAAATTACCTATTCGGCGAACTTTGATAAAAGTGAAAATAAAAAAAGAAAGTTGTACGAGATAAACAAAGAAGTGGCAAAATTTTATCATCACATATTGACGAAACATGTTTTGGGAAAAGAGGCTTTAGAATATGTTAAAAATAGAGGAATTAGTGAAGAAACCCTGAAAAAATTCCAAATCGGTTTTTCCCCAAAAGACAGCCGTTTGATACTAAGCTATTTACAAAAGAAGAATTATTTAATCGATGATTTGATCGACAGCGGAAGTTTTGGGAAAAGTAATTACAACCGAGGTCAGTATTATGATCGATTTCAGAGTAGATTAATTTTCCCACAAGTTGATTTTCGAGATAGAGTGGTGGGGTTCTCTGGGAGAATTTTACCGGGAACAACAAATCCAAATTTGGCAAAATATATTAACTCTCCAGAAACTGATGTTTACCATAAAAGCCAAATGTTGTTTGGGATGAATTTGGCAAAGGAAAGTATTAAGAAAAAAAATTGGGTGCTGTTAGTAGAAGGGGAGCTGGACATGATTAGTCCATATCAAGCCGGAATTGAAAATGTGGTCGCCATAAAAGGGACAGCCTTGACAGAGGAACAGTTACAACTAATCAAAAGATATACAGACACAATTATTTTGGGTCTAGATTCAGATTTTGCCGGAAATAAGGCGGCAATTAGAAGTATCGAGCTGGCAGATAAAATGGACTTTGAAATAAAGGTACTAGATTTGGAAGACAAATATAAGGACCCTGACGAGGCGGTACGAGACAATGTAGAGTTTTTTAAAAATAAAATAAAAAAAGCGGAATCGATTTGGGACTTTATATTAAAATCGGCAGTAAAGAATTACGGCACAGAGACGAATAAGGGGAAAAAAATGGTGCTGATGACAATTTTGCCATTCTTGGCAAAGATAAATAATTTAGTTATCAGATCAGATTATTTGAGAAAGGTGGCTGAAATTCTTGGGTCAAACGAGGAAAGTGTAAGTGGAGAGTTTCAAAAATATTTGGGAAAGAAAAAAACTGATGAAAAAATTATTTCTGAGGTCAAAAATGAAGATAAGGTAGAAATGAGAGAAAGACTAGAAGAACGATTGTTGATATTGTTTTTAAGAATGAGAAATAAAAAAAATAATATTAATAAGATCGAATGGACAGTACCAAAATTTAAAAAAATTATTGGAACCATTATAAAATACCCAAAACTGAAAGGAAAAGAAATTGCCGAAAAAATGGAAGCCGAGGTAAAAGACATTTTTAGTAATTTATACTTGACGGCCTTTGAAGATGAGGGTAACAGTGACAGTAGGAGACAAGAAAGAGGTAAAATAATTAGACAAATTAGAGAAATAGAGCTAAAAGACAGGTTAAAATCATTAAGTGGTATAATTGCTAATCTTGAGATCTTGGAGGACGAAGAAAAAATCGCCAAAGTTGAGGTGGAATATACTCAAATTTTGGGTAAATTGGCGAAGTTACAAAGAACTAAGTCCTAGGAGATCTTTTTTTGATAGAATATAGAGCTATGGCGGCAACAATCAATATTTCCCAAATAAAAAGTAAATTAGTTGCTCAAGCGAAGAAACTTCGCTATTTAACCAACGACGAAATTTTAGCTTTAATACCGGAACCAGAAAAATTTATTGAACAGATTGATCAACTTTTCGACTATCTATTTGATAAGGGAATTGATGTTTTTGACAAGGTTGAATCAAGAGAAGTAATCGACTCACAAAAGGGCAAGTTAAGTAGTGCCGATCTTATGGCACTAATTTCACAGAAAACCAATGTTGATTCGGTGAGGATGTACTTAAAAGAAATTGGAAAGATTGATTTGATTAATTTTGAAAAAGAAGTCGAGCTGGCAAAGGCAATTGAAAAAGGGTCTGATCAAGCAAGAGCTGATTTGATAAATGCCAACTTGAGGTTGGTAGTGTCGATTGCTAAAAAATATATTGGTCGCGGTTTAACCTTTTTGGATCTAGTTCAAGAAGGCAATCAGGGTTTGATGAGGGCAGTAGAAAAATTTGATTGGAAGAGAGGTTTTAAATTCTCAACTTATGCTACTTGGTGGATTCGTCAGGCTATTACACGAGCTATTGCCGACCAGGCTAAAACAATCAGAATTCCAGTCCACATGGTGGAAACAATCAACAAAGTTTATAAGGCAACCAGAGCATTGACTCAGAGATTGAGCCGAGAACCAGCAATTGAAGAAATTGCCGCCGAGGTAGGAATTACAACCGAAAAGGTTGAGGAAATATATAGAATTTCACAAGACACAACTTCCCTGGCAACACCAGTGGGCGATGACGAAGATTCATTTTTGGGTGATTTTATTGAAGATACAACCTTGCCAAGCCCCTACGAGGAAACTTCTAAAGAATTGCTAAGAGAATCGATCGAGGAAGTTTTGGAAAGTTTGGATGAAAGAGAAGCAAAGGTATTGTCATTACGCTTTGGCTTGATGGGCGAGACACCAAAAACACTCGAAGAGGTAGGGAAAATTTTTAACGTTACCCGAGAAAGAATTCGACAAATTGAGGCAAAGGCCCTAAGAAAACTACGACATCCTAGCAGAAGGAAAAAATTGCAAGACTATTTGGAATAAAGTTTGGAATAAGTCTTTAGTATCTCTAAAACCTGTTCGGGTTTATCGACAAAATAGCAGATTTTTTGTTCAATTTTTTCAAGGTTTAGCTCTTGGCTCAAGGTGCGAATAATTTTGCGCCATTTTTTACCATAAAAAATGATGGGTTTTTGTTTGGGAAAGGCAAACTTGGCTTCGCTCCAAACATAAGACATTTCGGCAAGAGTACCAGTACCGCCGTAAAAGATAACATAGGCATTGGCAAGTTTTATGAGTTTATTTAAGCGACCTTGATATGATTTTAGAGCAAAAATGCGATTGGCCTGAGACACATTTTCAAGGGATTGACCTTCATAGTGTTTGGAAGGTTGAGATTCTTTTTGGATAACAACGACTTCGACCCGGCCTTTAACGGACTTGGCACCAAGAGTTGAGGCAAGCATGATACCGGGGCCACCTCCATTGAGAATGGTGCATTTGTTTTCGGAGAGAAGCTGGGCGGTGTCAAAAGCATCAATAAAAATACTGTCTTTCTTTTTGGCATCAGCATCACCAAAAAAAGCAACGTGAAGAGGGCGTTTATGAGTTTTTTTCATGGGTTAATTGTAAATAATATTGACCTGAATAGATAATGTCGACACCAGAATCTTTTAACTTTGAAAAATTTTCGGAATTAACACCACCGTCAATGGAAACTTTAAAGCCAAGATCTTTGAAAAATTTGATTCGATCATAAGTTTTTGAATCAAATGGCTGGGGATCAAAGCCCATGCGACGACCCATGAGAAGAAGATAATCCGTTTCTTTTGGAATTCTGGTATCAAGTGGAGTGTCGACGTCAAAAGCTAAACCAGCTTCGAGGCCGCGATCTTTGATGGAGGAAATAAAGGCCTCTCGGTCGGACATAAGCTCGACTTGGCCGGTAATTCTTGAGGCTTGAATATGGAAACATTTGTTTAACCAATTTATAGGTTCTTTGACCATCAGGTGAATGTCAAAAAGGTTTTTTTCCAAGTCTAGATAGGAACTGTTTAGAAGTTCAAGATAAAAAGAAGCGGGTTTGACAAGAACGCCGTCGGTGACATCAATCTGAAACCAGGCGGATAAATCTTTGATCTCGGCAAGACGTTTTTCAAAAAGATTAAAGTCGGTGTGGGGATTGGTGGTGGGAATTATTTCCATATATGGAGGGCCATTTCAATTAAACGACAACTGTAGCCATACTCGTTGTCGTACCAAGCACCGATAGAAACCATGTCATCGCTAACAACCTTGGTCATTCGAGAATCAATGACACATGATGCATTATTGCCGATAATATCGGATGAAACTAACTGTTCATAGGAAACTTTTAGACGACCAACTAGAGATTTCTCGGTAGCAGCTTGTTCAAATATTGAATTTATTTCTTCAACGTTTGAACTTCGAACTAATTTAAAAGTTAGGTCGGAATAACTACCGCAGACAACGGGGACACGAATGGCAGTGCCGGCAAAACGACCACGAACTTCGGGGTAAGCAGCGGCAACGGCCTCGGCGGCACCGGTACTAGTGGGAACAATGTTGATTGCGGCGGCACGAGCGCGACGAGGATCCTTACCGCTACCGTCAACAATATTTTGATTGGTGGTGTAAGCATGAATGGTAGTTAAAACACCTTCTTGAAAACCGATTTTTTGATCAATTAGTTTGACAATGGCGGCAACACAATTGGTAGTACAGGAGCCGTTGGAAACAACAGTTTCTCCGTGATATTTATCGGCGTTTACACCCAAGATATAGGTGGGGATTTTGGGATCTTTGGCGGGGGCGGAAATGACAACTTTCTTGGCACCACCTTTGAGGTGGAGACCGGCTTTGGAGTCCCTAAAAGCACCGGTGCACTCAAGAACGACATCGACACCATAGTTTTTCCAGGGAATACGAGAAGGATCGCTTTCAGTAAGAAAGGGAATGGCGAGATCGTTGATAAGAAGTCGACCGACTTCCCCACCCTTTTCCGGTTCGGAATAAGAAACTTTTCCAGGAAAACGACCGTAAACCGAGTCATATTTAAATTGATAGGCAAAGGATTCCATTTCCAAATCACCTTTGGTGTTGATAGCGACAACATCAACATTATATTTCTCAATTAAAATAGCGCGAAGAACAACAGTGCCGATGCGACCAAAGCCGTTGATACCGATACGAAGTTTTTTTGTAGTCATAGTTAATGATACAACAAAAAAGGTTGTTAGTTTGACCAGGCAGGTAGATTGGGGTTGACCAAAAATTCTAGAAGGACTCCCCCACCACTACAAATAAAATCAAATTCATCTTTTAATCCAAGTGAGGAAACTGATGAGGAGGTGTCACCGCCAGCGATAACTTTATAGGCGGAAGAGATGGCAATAATCGAGGCAATTTTTTCGGTACCATTCTTGTATTTTGGATCTTCATAAAATCCCATTGCACCTGCCCAAATTACTGTCTTTGAACTACTTATTATTTCGCCAAATTTAGCAATACTGTTAGCATCGATATCAAAGCCGTCTGGAGTAAGAGTGGCGGGAATGATTTTGGAATTTGAAAGAGATAAAAAGGTGGGAAGCTTGCCACCAATTAAAATGTGATCACAAAGGGTTGACAACTTTTCAATGTGTTTTAATTTGTCCTCTTTGGCACCACCAAGGACGAGAGTTAGGGGACGTTGAGGATTGGTTAATTTTTCTAGGTGAGAATATTCGTCAACAAAACTTTGACCATAAAAGGCGGGCATTTTTTTCCAAAAAGTAATGGAGGCATGGGCCCGATGAGCCACAGCAAAGGCATCGTTTACATAGGCCTGACATAAAAGTGTGAGTGGCTCTAAAAAGGTTGAATCGTTGGCCTCCTCACCAGGCCAAAAACGAAGGTTCTCCAAAAAAACAATTTGATTGATGGCCAGGGCTTGGTCAACTTTGTCCAAGCTGATGTCTGACAAAAAGACACTTTCTATATAATTCTCACCACTTGGTTCTAAAAGAGACATGAGCTCAAGATAAACTGCCTTTAAGGAAAGGTTTTCGTCTGGACCTTGGGGACGACCACGGTGGCCCATGACGACTATTTTACAACCCTTGGACAAAAGCAAATTGATGGTAGGGAGGGATTTTTTTAGACGAGAATTGTCGAGAATAAGATTGCCAGAAAAGGGCAAATCTAGATCTAAACGTAAGAGGACTTTGGTCTTGTCTAAGACCTCATTTACTGGTCGAAGATTCATAGTCTTTGATTTGATTAATTCTTCTAACGTGACGTTCTTCGCTGGAAAAAAGAGTATTGAGATAGGCTTCTAATATCTTTTCATTATCGTCTAGACTAACCCAATCAGAGCTAAGACAAAGAACATTGATATTATCGTCGGTTCTGGCCGCGACGGCTTGTTTGGGAGAGGTACAAAGACCAGCCCTGATTCCCTTGACTTTATTGGAAGCGATTGAGGCACCGGCACCAGAACCACAAAGTAAAATTCCTCGTCCGTTGTCTCGAAGAACAGTTTCGCAAAGTTTAAAGGCAAAAATGGGGTAATCGTCTTCCTTGTCGTATTCGTTGGCGCCCAGATCACGAAACTCGTAGAGGCCCTTTTCAAGCCATTTCTTCAATTCTTCTTTTAGTCGGTAACCACGATGGTCGGCAGCAATGTATATCATCCCTTATAATATATTAACATTTATGCAAAAAATTCGGATTCTTGATCAGGAATTTGAGGTGCGGGTTAACAAAAAGAAGGTAAAATCGCTTCGCCTAAGAATTAAAGAAAAAAACATATTGGAAATCACAACTCCGTGGCTGACACCAAAACTGTTTATCGAAAAATTTATCTTTGATAACAGTAGCTGGATTGTCCATCACAATCAAAAAATTAAAAATAAAAAAAATATACGAGATTTAAAAAGTCTGGAAGTATTGAATGAAAAATATGAAGTTGAGATAAAAAAGGGATTGGGAGATTCACTAGTAATAATTGACAATAAAATTTTTGTGAATTACAAGGATGAAGAGAATGTTGGAGATATTTTTGATAAGAAAATGAGAAATTTGGCAGGAAAATTGATTAAAGAAAAAACACTTGAGCTGGCAAAAAAATATAATTTGAAATACGAAAGAGTGGGAATAAAGAACCAGAGTTCTCGTTTTGGATCATGTTCTTTTGGAGGAAATCTGAATTTTAATTGGCAAATAATTTTATTCCCAAAGGATAAATTTGAGCACGTAATACTTCACGAATTAACCCATTTGACGGTAAAAAATCATTCAAAGGATTTTTGGAGACAGTTGGCGGAATACGACAAAAATTGGCGAGAAAATAATATATGGCTGAAAAAAGAAGGAACAAAAAGGTTTATTGTTTAAGAACCTGAGCCGTGGCCAAAATAGATCATTCTATAAAAAATAAGATGGGTGAATATCTAAATTAACCACCATCATCAATACCCAAATACTTTTTTACTTTCCCCGTTGTTGAGGGGCCTGAGTATGTCATTGGTTAATGTTATTCTGGTTACAAATTAATGTCAATACCGACAGGACAATGGTGCAAAATTTCCGTGTAGAGTATTATTTACCGACGAATTATTTTGATTTCATCACCAATAGAAAAATAATGGCCATATCGAAACATATTTAAACCCGGGTTAATCATGGATCGATCTAAAAAGTTGTGTAGCTGTTCTTTGGATACATTGTTCTTATATAGCCCTGATTTATTTATAAGGTCTATAAATATTGTGCCGAATGTTAAATATTTCTTTGCCTTCTCTTTCGTAAAGACATCAGTGTTGATATAAAGATCAATATCTGGCCTCTTCTTATCGTCAGTATAGAGACTGATGTCTTTACCCGTAATTGCGCCACCAAAAACTATTATTTCCTCCCGAATCTGGGAGCCAATTCTTGCTTGAAAACACGATTCTAATAGAATATTTAGTCTCGGGACGTTTGCCTCTTCTACTATTCCTAATTCATGCAAATCTGTAAATCTTTCAATATGGGTCATATTTCTATTTCGATACCGACAGGACAGTGGTCGGAGCCCATGACGTCGGTAAGAATAAAAGCGTCTTTAACTTTTGACTCTAACTTTTTGTCAATGAAAAAATAGTCAATGCGCCAACCAACATTCCGAGGGCGAGCACCAGAACGTTGAGACCACCAAGAATATTCAACTTTGTCTTTATTTTTGATACGGTATGTATCAATCCAATTATGAGCAACTAATTTATCCATCCACACACGTTCTATTGGAAGAAACCCAGAAATTTTGATATTGTCTTTTGGTCGAGCTAGATCAATTTCTGTGTGGGCAGTGTTAACATCACCACAAAAAATTACCCGCTCTCCTTTGTCTCGCAAATCGTCGATGTATTGTAAAAAATGATCATAAAATTTCATCTTAAAATCGAGGCGGGCGGCGTCTCTTTTGCCATTAGGAAAATAGACATTGAGAAGGGTAAACTCATCAAACTTGGTAATTAGTACGCGACCTTCATTATCCCAATTACTATCGTGATCGCCGACGATAACAGATTTTGGCTCCATTTTAGTAAAGGTAGCAACACCAGAATAGCCAGCTTTGGCGGCGGGATTCCAAAACTTGTGATAACCGTCAGGACATTCTAAAAGAGGCACTTGCTCGGCTTTTGCCTTTACTTCTTGAAAACAGTAAATATCGGCATTGTCTTGGCCAATGAAATTAAAGAGACCTTTCTTAATGGCGGCACGCATGCCGGCCAGGTTCCAGGAAATGATTCTAGTTTTCATATAATTTAGTGATTAAATTGTTAAGCTCTTCCCAAGATTCGGCGTATTTTTTTTCGTCGATAGTGGGGACTCGACCATCTTCGCGAATTTCAATTTGGATAACCGGAGTTGTATTATCTAATTCTTCGGCCAAAGTCAGTTGCTTGTTATCGACAAAGTTTCCTGCTTTCAAAGCATAATTTTCTTTGAATACTTTGTTTGCTTTTAATTCAATTAAATCTTTGGCAGCTAGACTTTTCCCGTGAAGATCAATAAGTAAGGAAATATCTTTCTTTTTGATAATTTCTTTGACTTCCTCACGAAAGTTAGAGGAAGAATACCAATTGGGGTCAAGTTGAGTTCTGGTGGAAACTAAGCCATAAAATTTATATTTTTCGCATATTTTTCTGGCAAGATCTCCAGTTCCCATATCGGCGGCTTTCATCGACCCTTCCCTGCCCTGGCGAAAATTGTGAGCAGCAACAACCAAAATTGGCTGAGATCCGACAATAAATTGATAGCCTCGATCGAGTTCTTCCATAGTTGATTATAATAGAGAATCTGGTTATGCAACGATATATTTAGTATAATCGAGAGCATTAAAGATTAACCAGCTGGTGCCGGACGGTAAGGCAGCGGTCTGTAAAACCGTTTTAAGTAGGTTCAACTCCTACCAGCTGGACA
>JAHISL010000065.1 GCA_018818185.1 Patescibacteria group bacterium
ATAAAATGATCTATACGCTGTTTTTGATAATCTTTGAGAATGTATTTATAGGCCAATGGAGAAAGAAGAAGAAAGACAATTCCGGCAATGATACTAAGTTTTAATAATTTTTTGTTATATAAAATTATCGGTATTATTAGGATAAATACAGTAATTGCACTCCCTAAGTCGGGCTGTAACATGATAATAGCGACTGGTATGAGATGAAGTAGTGGCATGGTAGTAGTAGAGAGGAAAAGCATTAAAGGACCTTTAACGATTTCACTAGGTTGGACAGAAAGAGGTCCAAGATAAAGCCAGCGACGCGAACCACGAGTGAAGTTTCCTAAGATGATGGGTAAAAGTAAAAAAATACAAGAAACGATAAAGATAACGGACTTTTGCGGGGAAATGTGTTTGGGATTAATTTGAGTTCCGGCAACGTACAGAATTATTCCCAAAAACCAGACGATTGTCTGTTTAAAAAGTAAATTTGGAGCGACAGAGCTAACCATTAATAAATTTAGGCTACAAAGAATGATTAGCCCGATTATAATTTTTATCGAAGGCGGGTTTTTTAGCATTAAATTTTTTCTACACCGAGAGTGTCCCCTACTTGGATTGAATCGGCGAGAGTTTTCTCTAAAAGTTGGGATTCAAATTGTTTTGGCCAGGACGGAGCAACGATATTTATTCTGTCTTGGACCTGTAGTCCCTGGGTTTTTCGTAGAACTTGAATATTTCTGACTAGATCACGATATTCCCCTTCGGAAGCTAATTCAGGGGTAATATTTGTTTCTAAAATTACTTTAATACTTTCGGTAACTTTGGTTATTTTTACTTGCTTAACATTTACTTCCTGGGAAACAACGTCAAGTAGCTCGGCTGATAATTCGACCGGGCAGTGGATTTCAAGCAAAGAAAGAGGTTGCCTGATCTTGATGGCAGCCTTTTGCCTTTCAGCATGGGCAAGTTGACAAATATTTCTGAGCAAATCCATATCTTTTTCAAGTTTTTCGTCGATGAGATTTGTGTCGACTTCTGGCCAAGACTGGAGGTGGATCGAGGAATTTTGATGAAGATTTTGGTAGATTGCCTCACTTAAGAACGGGGTAAAGGGAGACATGAGACGGAAAATATTATCAAAAACATAAAATAGGAGGTCGAAGTTGTCATTTCTGTCGCGTGAGCGGCGGATATACCAAGTGGATAAATCATTGACCATTTCTTGGATGGCATCAGTGGCTTTGACGGTGTTAAATTTTTCAATGTTTTTGGTTACGACGTCAGTACAATGATTAAGTCGTGATATTAACCATTTATCCATGGGATGCTTTTCGGCCTTGCTCGGAGAAAAGTCTTTGGTCGGTTGCCAATTTTCAAGATTGGCATGTTGAGTGAAAAATCGGTAGGAATTCCAAAGAATTAAGAGAAATTCTTTCTTTACCTGGTCGGCGATGTTGTAGCCAAAATTGACACTGGTATAGGCTTTTTGTTGACAATAGAGCCATCGCATAGGATCAGCACCCATTTTTTCGACGGCGTCGTTGTAGGGAATACCATTCTTTTTTGTTTTACTCATTCTTTCGCCTTTTTCATCGCGAACTTCGCCGTGAGTAACGACGTTTTTGTAGGGAGGCTCCCCTTCTAGGGTGACGCTGAAAAACAACATGGAATAGAACCAGAGACGAACCTGCTCGGTCATTTCGAGAACCATTTCGGCAGGGAACCATTTTTGCCAATAAGTTTTGTCGTCGAGATATTTTAGGGTTGAGAATGGGACTACACCGGCGTCAAGCCAGACATCACCAACATCAGGAATTCTTTTTACATTTTTGCCACACTTTGGACATTTTATTTCAATTTCGTCAATCCATGGTCGATGAAAAGAAGGAAGTTCTTCGACGAGCTTGGGGTGAATCGCTTTTTGTTGTAGTTCTTCTTTGGAACCAATAACGGTTAATTCACCGCAATCACATTGATAAAAGGGTAGAGCTAGTCCGTAAAAACGTTTGCGATTGATCATCCAATCTTCCATGGAATCAAGCCAGTTTTGCATACGTCGGCCGGTATATTTGGGATGCCATGAAACTTTTTTGGCAGCTTCTTTTAGCAAGGGTCTGATTTCGTCTGATTTTATAAACCAAGAATCTTCGAGACGAAAAAGACATTTGGTTTTACAGCGCCAGCAGTGGGGGTAACGGTGGGTAATTGGTTCGGTTTTAAATAATAGATTTTTGTTTTTTAAATAATCGAAAACAAGATCGTTGACTTTGTGGGCATAGAGGCCGGTTAGATCCCCATATCCTTCTAAAAAGTGTCCGTTGGTATCTAGAGGGGCAATCATGTCAGCACCAAGTTTTTTACCTAGTTCAAAATCTTCTTGGCCACAACCAGGAGCAATGTGGACAACGCCGGTACCTTCGGTAGGATTTACTTCACTCCAGTTGGTGACATAGTGTTTAACTCCTTTTTGAGCGGGAGTGTCGTAAAGTGATTCATATTCTTTATCTAATAATTTTTTGGCATCAAAGGCTTGGTAGTCGCTTAGTCCAAGTCTGTCGGCGGCAACTTTGGCGAGATATAAAATACTATCCTCGTGTTTTGCTTTGACATATTCAAAATCAGTATTGATGGCGAGAAGGACGTTGGCAGACAGAGTCCAAGGAGTGGTGGTCCAAGCAAGAACGTATTCGTTTTCCTTATTTTTTAATTTAAATTTTAGATAGACAGAAGTATCGGTATCCATTTGATAACCATCGGCTTCTTCATGTTGAGAGAGACCGGTTTCGCAACGAGGACACCAGGTGGTGGCACTTTTCTTTTTGATAAGCCAGCCTTTTTGCCAAACTGTTTTCAAAAAATGCCAGATGTATAAGTTGTTGGTTTGAGAGTTGGTATAGTAAGAGTTGTCCCAATCCATGAACATACCTAGTCGAATGGATTGTTCGGTTTGAATTTTGCTGAATTTGTTGACGCGGGCCAAGCAGGCGTTGGTAAAGTTTTCAAGACCAAATTCTAGAATGTCTTTTTTTGAATTAAAGCCAGATTCTTTTTCGACTTCAACTTCGACCCAAAGGCCTTGACAATCAAAACCATTTTGAAATCTTTGAGCGAAACCTTGGGCGTTTTTATATCTTTGAAAGACGTCTTTTAGGGTGCGGCCTCGGGCGTGATGAACACCCATGGGGTTGTTTGCGGTGATTGGACCATCGATAAAGGAAAAGTTTTTTTCTGACTTATCGTTTTTGTGAAGATATTGATTAAGAATGTCGTTTTCTTGCCACCATTTGAGAATATCTTTTTCCATTTGAGGAAAGTCGGGGGTGTTTGAAAGTTCTTTGAAGTAAGACATGGTTTATTTTAATATAAAAAATCCCGCTAGTGCGGGATTGATAAAGCTCCGAAAAAATCGGAGCTATCTAATAATTATTTTATTAACTAAGTACATCTGGGGATATTATACAATATTTAATTATTTTTTCTCAAAAAGGCGGGGATATCGAATTCGGTTTCGATATCAACTCCTTCAGGAATTTGTTGGTCATCTAGGAGGCTCTTTAATTGGGGGTCAAGCTCTGGGGAATTTTCGCCTTCGTTGTCAGTATTTTGAGAGTTGGACTTAGTTAGAGGGAGGGGCTTTTTGTAGGAAGAATAAACTGTATTTTTGTTTGGGTCAAAACCGGTGGCAATGACAGTAATTTTGATTCTATCTTTGAGTTCAGGGTCGATAGAGGCACCGAAAATGACATTGGCGTCTGGGGCAACATGAGCGGTAATAGTTTTGGCGGATTCCTCAATTTCGGCCATGGTAAGGTCTGGCCCTCCGGTGATATTGATAAGGACTCCCCTGGCCCCATCTATATTGACCTCAACAAGAGGAGAATCAATGGCGGCTTCAACTGCATCTTGGGCTTTGTTGTTACCTTCGGCTTCACCGACACCCATGAGAGCGGATCCGGCATTGTTCATGATTGATTTGATATCAGCGAAGTCAAGATTTATTAGACCTGGGGTAGTAATAAGATCGGCAATGGCCTTGGTACCACGAGTTAGAACTGAATCGGCGATTTTGAAGGCTTCAAGCAATGTGGCTTGGTTGTTAACTACCTCGAGGACTCTTTGGTTAGGAATTACAATTAGGGTGTCGACATGTTTTCGAAGTCTAGAAAGACCTTCGTCGGCTCGACTCATGCGACGAGTACCTTCAAAAAGGAATGGCTTGGTGACAACGGCAATGGTTAGGATTCCTAGTTCTTCTTTGGCAATTTGAGCAATGACTGGAGAAGCCCCGGTGCAGGTTCCGCCACCCATGCCGCCGGTAATAAAAAGCATGTCGGTACCTTCAAGAACTTCTTTTACTCTTTCTCTTGACTCTTCGGCAGCTTTTTGGCCAATATTTGGATCTCCTCCGGCCCCAAGACCTTTGGTGATTTTTTCACCAATTTGAATTTTTATTGGAGCCAATGAATTGAGAAGTGCTTGTGAGTCAGTGTTTACAGCAATAAAATCAACACCCTTTATCTTTTCCTCGGA